>CACJCG010000051.1 GCA_902591845.1 uncultured Pelagibacteraceae bacterium | reverse complement strand
CAAAAAAAAAATGAACAAGATGATTATGGGATGATGAAAGAAGTTTTAAATAGAAGGTTCAAAAGAGCAGTTCAGGAAAAAGATAATTATCTTTCTTTTCCTGATTTGGTAGTTATTGATGGAGGCAAAGGTCAATACTCAGTTGCTCGAGAGAGCCTTAATGAATTAGGACTTCATGACATTCCAATAATAGCAATTGCAAAAGGTAAATTTAGGAATAGTGGAAATGAAACTTTTTTTCACAATGGCAAAGAGTATAAATTCAATAGAAATGACCCTACCCTATTTTTTCTACAAAGAATTAGGGATGAATCACATAGATTTGCGATCAGTGCTCACAGAGCAAAGAGAAAAAAAGGTATCAGCAAATCCCTATTAGATCAAATAGAGGGCATTGGGGCTATAAGAAAAAGAGCATTATTGAACCATTTTGGATCTGCAAGATCGGTTGAGTCTGCTAGCTTAGATGAAATAAAATCTGTAGAAGGTGTTGAAGAAAAAGTAGCAAAAAAGATATATAACTTTTTTCACGAATAATTATGCTTAAAAAAATTCCAAATATATTAACGATCGGGCGAATAATAATTGTCCCCTTTTTTGTTTTAGCTTTTTATCTTCCAGGATTTTATGGTGATTTAACTGCATTAATATTATTTATTGTTGCTTCATTTACAGACTTCTTGGATGGTATGTTGGCTAGAATGTTTGGAGTTGAGTCTAAGTTAGGTGAATTGCTAGATCCTATAGCTGATAAAATTATTGTAGCAACAGCACTAATACTTCTGGTTATGGATGGAACTATTAGAAATTATGAGGTAATTGCAGCAATTATAATACTTACAAGAGAAATTTTAATTTCAGGTCTGAGAGAATTTTTAGCAAAAGGAAGAATAAAACTTCCTGTTTCAAATCTCGCTAAACTTAAAACTGTATTGCAAATGGTATCTATAGCTCTTTTGTTATCTGGGGACACAGGAAATAAAATAATTAATTTTCAAGATTATAACGCTCAAACAATAGGTATAATTTTATTGTGGCTATCAGCTGCTTTAACACTTTTCACTGGATATGATTATATGAGAAAAGGCATTGATCACGCTATGTCTGAAGATAGTAAAGATTAAGCTGCTTTTTTCTTTCTAACTAATGCTTGATAACTTTCATTCAAATCGATAATTGTCTGACATACTTTGAATTGATTTTCGGCAATACAAGATACTGGCGTTACCTCTGCCGCAGTTCCTGTTAAAAAACATCCAACAAAATTTGGTAATTCGGTTGGACTAATTTTTCTCTCGTGTACTTTTATATTTTTTGATTTTGCAATTCCAATTACGGTTCTTCTTGTAATACCATCTAAAAAAGAATCTGGTATTGGAGTATGAATTTCTCCATTTTTATCTTTGAAAAAAATATTTGCACCAGTTGCTTCAGCAATATTTCCTTCATGATCAAGCATTAAAGAATCTGTATATCCTTGCTTTTCTGCCTCATGTTTTGAGAGAGTACAAATCATGTAAAGACCTGATGCCTTCGTATCCCATGGTATCGTGTTAGGTGCTGGCCTTCTCCAATTTGAAATATTTAATCTTATTCCCTCAATTTTAAGTTTAGGATCAAAATATGATCCCCATTCCCATGTTGCAATCGCAACATGTATTTTTGTCTGTTGCGCAGAAATAGCCATCATCTCACTACCTCTCCAAGCAACAGGCCTTACATAACCATTTTCTACTTTTTGGGTCGCTATTATTTTATTTGATGCATTATTTATTTCTTCTTCTGTATATGGAATTTCAAAACCCATTCTTCTAGCAGAATGAAAAAATCTAGCTGTGTGCTCTTCTAATTTGAAAATTGAACCATCATAAACTCTTTCACCTTCAAACACACAACTAGCATAATGCATACCGTGGCTTAAAACATGCAGTTTAACGTCAGCCCAATCAACTAATTCGTTATTGTACCATATTTTTCCAGATCTCTTATCGTAAGGTATCATGATTGAAAATTTTTTAATTTATAACTGAAAAATATCTTTGTATCTTTAATATGTCAATATAACTTACCTATTATGAAAGAACTTTTATATTTAAAAGATGACCAGCTTAAAGACCTAATTGAAAAACTATTCGTAA
>CACJCG010000050.1 GCA_902591845.1 uncultured Pelagibacteraceae bacterium | reverse complement strand
GCTTCTTTAATGTTTTCAGAAACTGAACCTAGCTTAGGATTAGGCATTAAACCTTTTGGCCCTAAAACTTTCCCTAATTTAGAAAGTTTAATCATCATTCCGGGTGTACAAATTAATTTTTCAAAATTTAACTCTCCACCTTTAATTCTATCAACAAATTCATCACCTCCCACAATATCTGCGCCAGCATCTTTTGCATCTTGTGCTTTGTTATCTTCACAAACTACAGCCACTTTAACTTTCTTACCTGTGCCACCAGGTAAGTTAACGACTGTTCTTATGTTAACTTCACTTTTCTTTTGTTTGTTATTTATTTGAAAACTTAAATCTAAAGATTCATCTAATTTGGTTGTGCAGTTTTTCTTAAGCTCAGGTATTAAATTCTCTATAGTTTCTGCACTCAAATCTTTAGTTTTTTCAGGTAATTTTTTATATCTTTTAGATGCCATTATTCTTTTACCTCAATACCCATAGATCTAGCTGATCCTGCAATAATTTTTATAGCTTCTTCAATATCATAAGCGTTTAAATCATTCATTTTTTCTTTTGCTATACTCTCTAATTGTTTTTTGGAAATTGAAGCAACAATATTTCTTCCAGGTTCTTTAGATCCACCTTTAAGTTTAACTGCCTCTTTAATATAAAAAGATGCTGGTGGTGATTTAATTTTAAAATCAAATTTTTTATCTTTATAAACTGTAATTTCAACTGGAACAGGTTTGCCTGCCATTGATTTAGTTTTGTCATTAAAAGCTTTACAAAATTCCATTATATTTACACCACGTTGACCTAATGCAGGACCAACTGGGGGAGCTGGATTTGCTTGACCGCCTTTAATTTGTAATTTTATAAATCCACTAATTTCTTTTGCCATTAACTTACCTTCTCAACCTGATTATATTCCAAATCTACCGGTGTAGGACGACCAAATATAGAAACTGACACCTTAAGTCTAGCTTTTTCTTCATCAATTTCTTCAATCATTCCATTAAATGATGCAAATGGACCATCTACAACCTGAACTTTTTCACCTACACTGTAATCTACGCCAGATTTTGGCTGAGCAACACCATCTTTAATCTGACCTAAAATCTTCTCTACTTCTTTATCTGAAACTGGAACAGGAATACCTTTTGTACCCAAAAAACCACTAACCCTCTTTATATTCTTAATCATGTGATAAATATTATTATCCATCTCACTTTTTATTAGTACATATCCAGGAAAGTATTTCTTTTTTCTTTGAATTCTTTTACCTCTCCTAACCTCGGTAACATCGTGAGTAGGTACAATAATCTCTTCAAACTTATCAGCAATCTTAGCTTTATCTGCTTCCTCTTTAATTAAAGAGGCTACTTTATTCTCAAAACTAGAATGAGACTGAACAATGTACCAATTTTTCATTAAATACTCACTTTAAGTAAAAGTTCTAAGAAAAATTTTAAAACCTGATCTAGAAGAAGAAAAAATAAAGACATAACAACTGCCATAACAAAAACCATTAAAGCACCTTGCAATGTCTCTTTCCAAGTCGGCCAAGTAACTTTAAAGGCCTCTTGTTTGACTTCCTGTATAAATTTAATCGGGTTTCTCATAATTTCTAAGCTCAAATTGGCAGGAGCGGAGGGACTCGAACCCTCAGCCTCCGGTTTTGGAGACCGGCGCTCTACCAATTGAGCTACACTCCTATTTATAGAGTTACTCTATAATTTTAGTTACTACTCCTGCTCCGACAGTTCTTCCACCTTCTCTAATTGCAAAGTTTAACTTCTCTGCCATAGCAATTGGAGTAATTAGTTTAACAGTAAATTTAGCATCATCACCTGGCATAACCATTTCAGTACCAGCTGGTAACTCTACTTCACCTGTAACATCTGTTGTTCTAAAATAAAACTGTGGTCTGTACTTAGTAAAGAATGGAGTATGTCTTCCTCCTTCATCTTTTTTAAGTACATACGCTTGAGCTTCAAATTTAGTATGTGGAGTAATTGAAGCAGGTTTACAAAGAACTTGACCTCTTTCAATGTCAGTTCTCTCAATACCTCTCAACAAAATTCCAACGTTATCACCAGCTTCACCGGAATCTAAAAGTTTTCTAAACATTTCAACACCTGTACAAACTGATTTTTTAGTTTCTCTAATTCCAACTATTTCAACTTCTTCACCAGTTTTAATTACACCTGACTCAACTCTACCTGTTGCAACAGTTCCTCTTCCAGAAATTGAGAAAACATCCTCAACTGGCATTAAAAAAGGTTTATCAACTTCTCTAGCTGGTTGTGGAATGTGTTCATCAACAGCTTTCATTAATTCTA
>CACJCG010000049.1 GCA_902591845.1 uncultured Pelagibacteraceae bacterium | reverse complement strand
GCAATAGCAATTTTTTTTGTATATTTGATAATTTTTACTGTTGGATTTAATCCTTTAATACCCACAATAGAACTCATTGTATAATCAACCTTTTTTCTTAAAACTAAATTTAAACTATCAAAATTGTTAAAAACATTAATTTTAGATTTGGAGGTTTTTTTTTTCAATATTTCAAAACTTTTTTTGTTAGTTATAATCAAATTTTTAACATTGTATTTTTTTGCTTGCTTAAGCAAGGTTTTGTGATCTCTATTAGCTGTTAAAATAATAATTTTAAAATTTATTTTATTTTTATTTATAATTTCAATTAATGACTTGCCTATTGAACCAGTTGATCCCAATATAATAATTTTTTTTTTCATTCTTCAAATCTTTAAAAAAATACAAACAATCCAATTGGGATTGCAATAATCAATCCATCAATTCTATCTAGGATACCTCCATGTCCAGGGAGTAAACGACCAGTATCTTTAACATTTGCTTTTCTTTTTAAATACGAAATTAATATATCTCCAACTTGGCAAAATACGGACATTAAAATTAACCATGGATATATTACTAGGGAATTATCAATTCCAAAATTAATTAAACTGTATAATTCATTATCATATAAATTAATGAAACATGATGTAATTATTATGGTAAACAAAATTGATCCAATAGATCCTGCAATTGTTTTATTTGGACTAATTTTTGTCAATTTAGGTCCACCAATTAATTTACCACAAACATATCCACCAATATCAGAAGAAATACAGGCTATAAACAAGATTAAAATTATTTCCTCGCCTAATTGTAATCTTGCATTAGATAAAATTTTTAAATTAAAAAATAAATAAAAACTTATTATTGTTAGAATCAAAAATTTTATAATTATATTTTTGTAAATTTTATTTATCAAATTTAAAAATTCATAAAAACTAATTATTAAAAAAACTAAAATAAATATTTGCCAAGTTATATGATTAAAAAAAAGAGAGAAAATAAATAAAATAAATACAATTAAAGACGTAAAAATTCTTTTAAAAATTTCATTCATTAAATACTTCCAAAATTTCTCTTTACTTTTTTAAATTTATTTAAAACTCTTTTAAAATCATTTTTACTAAATGCAGGCCATAACTTTTTTTCAAAAAAAATCTCTGTATAAGCTAATTGCCAAAGTAAAAAATTACTCAATCTTTTTGTATTACCTGTTCTGATTAATATTTCAGGATCTGGAATATTCTTAGTCTGTAAATATTTTTGAAAATTTTTCTCATTAATATTTTCTTTTTTTTTAATCATTTTTTTAAAAGCTATAATCAATTCAGTCTTTGAACCATAATTAATTGCTAAATTGATTTGTAATTTGTCGTTCTTAGATGTTTTTTTTTCAGCTAAGTTAATAAGTTTATTTAACTTTAATGAAAAATTTTTACTTCCAATTATTTTAAGTTTTATGTTTTGTTTATGAAGCTCGTCTATTCTACTAACCAAAAAATTTTCTAAAAGTTTAAATAGATAATTAATTTCTTTTTTTGGCCTTTTCCAGTTTTCTGTTGAAAATGCATATAATGTTAAATACTTAATTTTTTGGTTTATTGACTCATTAATGATTCTTTGTACAGTATTTAAACCTGCTCTATGACCTGCATTTCTAGAATTTTTATATTTTATACCCCACCTACCATTACCATCCATTATAATGGCGACATGTTTTAATGGGTTCATATTGTCATTATTTCTTTTTCTTTTGAAGAAACTTTATTGTCAACAATTTTAATATGGTCGTCTGTAAGTAATTGTATTTTTTTTTCACGAGACTTTTCATCATCTTCACTAATCTCTTTTGATTTTAAAAGTTTCTTTAGATCTTCATTTGCTTCTCTTCTGACATTTCTAATTGATACTTTGCATTTTTCTCCAATTGACTTAATTAATTTTTTAAGCTCATTCCTTCTTTCCTCATTAAGTTCTGGAACTGGTAATCTAATCAATTGTCCATCTATTTGAGGGTTCAAACCTAAATCTGACTTTTGTATGGCTGCATCAACTAATGGAACATTGTTTGTATCCCATACTTGAATATTTATCATTCTAGGCTCTGGTGTTGTAATACTTCCTACTTGATTTATAGGCATTTGTTGACCATACACATCAACTTTAATTAAATCTAGCATTGATGCATTTGCTCTTCCAGTACGAAGTGAAGATAATTCTTTTGAGAATACTTCAATGGCTTTGTCCATTTTAAGGCTGTAAGATTTTTCATCAAACATTTACTCTCCTATTTTAATTCTATAAAATTCTTTAATTTTTAAATCTGTTATAGAAAGTTCTTGCAATACATCTTTTA
>CACJCG010000048.1 GCA_902591845.1 uncultured Pelagibacteraceae bacterium | reverse complement strand
TATCTTATAATAATAATTTTGATTAATTAATATATCTATTGTAGTAGTTGCAATTAAAAAATTATGAACAAAAAAATGCTTCAAAATAAATCAGTTCTTATAACAGGAGCGACAGGTTCAATAGGATCGGCAATTACAGAAGAAATTTTAAAATATAATTGCAAAGTTGTTAGGGCAATGAGTAATGATGAAGATGGAATTTATAATTTAAGTGAATCTCTAACAAGAAAAAATGTGTCATTTAATATTAATATGTCTAAAAATAAAATTCGATACTTGGTTGGTGATATTAGAGACTTGAAAAGATGCAAGCAGATTTGCCAAAATATAGATATAGTAATTCATGCAGCAGCAATGAAACATGTTCCAGTTTGTGAATATAATCCCGAAGAGGCAAGAAAAACAAATTTAGTAGGTACAAAAAATATGATTAGAGCAGCAATTAATTGTAAGGTTAGTAAGTTTTTATTTATTAGTACTGATAAAGTAGTTAACCCAAGTTCGTGGATGGGCAAGACTAAATTAGAAGCTGAAAATGTTGTGCTTAATTCAAACTTAATAAAAAAAAATAATAAAACAATATTTTCAGTGATAAGATTTGGAAATGTAATAGGATCAAGAGGCTCTGTTTTGCCAAAGTTTTTGACACAAATTAAATTAAATCAAAACTTGAGTGTAACAGATAAAAAAATAACTAGATTTTTTACTACAATCAATCTAGCTGTTAAGGGAGTTTTAGATGCAATAACAATTATGAAAGGTGGTGAAAAATTTATAATCCATAATATGTTATCTCTAAACATTTATGATCTAGCAAAATCTTTAAAAAAACATTTTAGATATAATAAAAAAATTATTATTACAGGTTTGAGAGATGGAGAAAAGCTCTATGAAGAACTTGCAAGTTCAGATGAAATGAGGAATTATAAAATAAAAAAAAATTTAATTATAATATTAAATAAAAAACAAAATTTAAGTAAGATAAAAAGCTCAAAAACCAAAAAATATTTTTTGAATTCACGGAGTGCAAAGTTATTAAAAGACAATTTAATATTGAAATTTTTGAAGAAATCTCAATTGCTCCAATAGTTTATTTATTTAAAATTTTCTATAAATCGAAATGATGATAAAACTTGCATAAATTGAAAACTAGTAGCTGGTGTTTTTTCTTTTAAATAATCTTCATATTTTTTTAAAATGTACTTTTGATTAAATATATTTAAATTGGCAAATTTTTTTGAGGATATATTATCAATAATAAAATCTTTCATATCATTTTGTAACCATTTTTTTTGAGGGTCAACAACAAACGTTTTGTTTTTTGAAAAATTGATTTTTTTTTGATATTTTTTTAATACTTTCTTCATAATCCATCTATTAGTATTATTTTTTAATTTAAGTTCATTATCTAAATTAAAACAATATTTTGCTAAATTTATATCTAAAAATGGAAGTCTAGTTTCAATACTATTAAACATAGAAAGTCTATCAGTATATTTTAAATTTCTTGGTAGTCTATGTTCTTGTATTTCAAAAATTTGTGATTTTTGTAAATTGTTCATTAATTTAAAATTGTAATAATCTGATTTTTTTCTTGAATAAAAATCTTCAGAAATTGTTGAGTCTAGAAAATCTTTATCAAAAAAATTAACATTAACAAATGGAGTTGCGTCTGTTGAGGAACCACCTTGGTGGGTAAGTGTCATTAAGAAATTTAAAATAGTTTGTTCAAATCCTTTTGAACTTTTTTTCGCAACTTTGAATATTTCCTCAATAATTTTATTGGTATTCTTATGTTTATCTAAAATATATCTCAAATGATTTGAGGCATAACCTCCAAGAATTTCATCACCACCAGCTCCCTCAATTATTACTTTGTAACCCTTTAATTTTGAGAGTTTGTAAAGTCCATAAACTCCAAAATGCCTTATTGAAGTAAATGGAGATTCTAATATTCTTGTCATTTTATCAAAATTTTTTAAAACAAATTTTGAGTCTAAAAAAAAACTATGATTATCAACGTCAAGTTTAGATAAATTTTTTCTAACTTTAGAGTTTTCTCCAAGATTAAAATTATTTTTAAAGTCATAAGTAAATGTATTAAGCTTGTAGTTTACTTTCTTAGAAATAATGCTTGTAAGCGAAGTACTATCTATACCACTACTTAAAAAGGTTCCAATTTTTCTATCTGAAATTAAATATTCATCAATAGTTTCATTCAATAGGTAATCTAAATATTCAATTGATTTTTTTTCATTTAATTTTTTTGGTTTTTTTTCAAAAATAGACCAATATTTTTTTTTATATATTTTGTTATTATTAAATTTGTAGTAATGCGCAG
>CACJCG010000047.1 GCA_902591845.1 uncultured Pelagibacteraceae bacterium | reverse complement strand
CTAAGAAGAATGCATGAGAAAAATGAGAATGTTTTTTATTATATTACAACAATGAATGAAAATTACTCGCACCCAGAAATGCCAAAAGATAAAAATTGTGAGGAAGGTATTTTAAAGGGCATGTATAAAATAAAAGAATTTAACAAATACAAAAAAACTAAAATCCAACTTTTAGGATCAGGAACAATCTTAAGAGAAATGATGTCTGCTGCAGAGATTTTACAAAATGATTATCAAATTGACAGTGAGATATGGAGTGTAACAAGTTTTAATGAATTAAGAAAAGATGGAATGGAGGTAGAAAGATTTAATCTTTTGAATCCTGATAAAGAACCTAAAAAATCATATGTTGAGCAATGCCTGGGCCAAACAGAGGGCCCAATTATGGCTGCATCTGATTATATGAGAATGAATTCAGATCAAATCAGACCTTATACTAATAAAAGCTTTTATTCATTAGGAGCAGATGGTTTTGGAAGAAGTGATACAAGAAAAAATTTAAGAAAATTTTTTGAGGTAGATAAAGAACATTTGGTTGCTTATGGTTTAAGTGTTTTAGCAAAAGAACAGCTTATTACTTCCAAACATGCAAAAGATGCAATGAAGAAGTATAATATTGATACTAACAAACCAATGCCAACAAAATTATAATGTCAGAAACTGAGATTAAAGTACCTAATATTGGAGATTTTAAAGATGTTGAGGTTATAGAGGTATTAGTTTCTGAAGGTCAATCAATTAAAAAAAATGATGCTCTAATAACAATTGAAAGTGATAAATCTAGCGTAGAAATACCATCAAATTTAGAAGGTAAAATTAAAAATTTAAAAATAAAAGTAGGAGACAAAGTTTCTGAGGGCGACTTAATTTTAACTTTAGATAGTGATTCAGAAGTTAAAAAGGAAGAGGTTAAAGAAAAACCAGAAATTAAAAAAGAGTCAAAAAATATTGAGATAATAAAACGTGAAATCCAAGAAAAAACATTTTCTAAAAATAATATTTCAGACATTTCATCTGCTAGTCCAAAAGCTAGAAAATTTGCTAGAGAACTTGGTGTAGATATTAATCAGGTAGCAGGAAGTCAGAAAGATGGCAGAGTTGTTGAAGATGATATTAAAAAATTTGTTTCATCTAATTCAAAAAACAACGTTATAGTAAAAGATAGTAAACCAGATAAAATTAAAAACGAATTTGAACATTCTGATTTTGGTGAAATAGAAATTAAAGACATACCAAGAGTAAAAAAATTATCATCAAAATATCTTACAACTTCATGGACAACAATTCCTCATGTTACAAATCATGATGAAGCCGATATAACGGAGATGGAAAGTTTTAGAAGTTCATTAACAGATATGTATACTGGAGAAAAAATTAAAATTACACCTCTAGCATTTATAATAAAGGCTTTAGTTGCATCTCTTAAGAAATTTCCTAGTTTTAATTCTTCTATCGACGAAATTGAAACTGGAAAAATGACTTTAAAAAAATATTACCATATCGGGATAGCAGTTGACACGCCAAATGGATTAATGGTTCCAAAAATAAGAAATGCAAATAACAAAAAAATTTCTCTGATAAGTAAAGAATTAAAAGAAGTAAGTGAACTTTGTAGAAATTTAAAAATTGATAAAAAAGAATTGTTTGGTGGCTCGATGACCATTACGAGTTTAGGTGGTATAGGAGGTTCATTTTTTACTCCTATAATTAATTATCCTGAAGTTGCTATATTAGGAGTAGGAAGATCAGAAAAAAAACAAATTTTTATGAATGGAAAGTTTCAAACTAGGACTATGCTGCCAATTTCTTTATCTTATGATCACAGAATTATTGATGGTGCAGAAGCAGCTAGGTTTAATAATGATCTAAAAGAAAACTTAGGCAAAAATTTTGCCTATAAACTAGCTGTCTAATTAAAAATGAGTAAATCCATATCATTATTTAGTGCCTTATTGTGCACTTTTATTTGGGGAACAACTTTTATTGCCCAAGATACGGGCATGGATAATATTGGCCCTTTTACATTTAATGCTGTTAGGTTTTTTGTTGGTTTTCTAGCCATAATTCCACTTATGATTTTATTTGAATTAAAAAATTTTAAATCAGAATTTAAATTAGATAAAAAAACTTTCATAATTTATTCATTATTAATTGGAATTTCTTTATTCTTAGGCTCAGCACTACAACAAGTTGCTTTGCTTTATACAGATGTTGCAAATGCTGCTTTTTTTACAATTTTTTATGTTCCAATGGTACCGATTATCATTTTTTTGTTTGGTAAAAAATCAATGCATTGGAGTGTATGGCCTTCTGTAGTTCTATGTTTAATTGGAGGATATTTATTAACAAATTTTCATGATGCAACAGTAAGATTAGGAGATACTTTAGTTGTTCTCGGAGCTCTATTTTGGAGTACTCATATCATTTTTACTGGGATCATTATAACTAAATACAATCTACCACTTACTTTAGGA
>CACJCG010000046.1 GCA_902591845.1 uncultured Pelagibacteraceae bacterium | reverse complement strand
TGCAGATGAATATTATTCATCTAGAGCGTATGAAAGTCGAATAGGAGCATGGGCTTCTAAGCAAAGTGAAGAATTAAATTCGCGAGATCAATTGTTAAAATCTATACAAGATTACAAAAAAAAATATAACAATAAATCAGATGTACCAAGACCAAGTCACTGGTCTGGATGGATTTTATCTCCAGATAGTATTGAATTTTGGCTAGATGGTGAGAACAGAATCCATGAGAGATTAAAATATAATAAAGATAAGTCCGGGAAGTGGATAAAGTCTTTATTAAGTCCTTAAAAATTTCTTGATAAACTAAATGATGTTAATCTTTTAAGAATATTTTTTTCTTCAGAGTCTTTAAATACACTTAGAGAATTCGAGGCTAAATTTATATAGTGCTGAGCTTTTTGATAGCATTCCTGAATTATTTTATACTTATTTATAAGAGCAATAATTTCATTAAAGTCATCTATTGTTCTTAACTCTTTGTTAAACATATTTGATAAAATTTTCTTTTCATCATTTCCTAATTTTTGAAAAAGTAAAATTATTGGTAAGGTAATTTTTCCTTCAAAAAAATCTTGACCAATTTTTTTACCAAATAGTTTGAGCTCAGCATTATAGTCTAGTGTGTCGTCTGCTATTTGAAAAGTTAATCCCAAGTTTCTCCCATAAAATTCTAAAGCATCTTTTTCTTTATTTTCTGCATCAGATAAAATTGCACCAACTTTAGTTGCTGCTGCAAATAACTCAGCAGTTTTAGCTGAGATGATTTTTAAATATGTTTCTTCCAGCATATCAACTTCACCTTTGTGTTGAAGTTGTAGAACTTCTCCTTGAGCAATTTTAGATGAGGTGGACGATAATAATTTTAAAACTTCTAGGTTTCCATCTTCTACCATCATTTCAAAACATCTACTCAACAGATAATCTCCTATTAAAACTGACGAATGATTATCCCAAACTTTGTTTAAAGTTTCTTTCCCTCTTCTAACAGTGCCTTCATCAATTACATCATCATGCATCAATGTTGCGCTATGAATTAATTCAACACACGCAGCTAAATTTATATCTCTAGAGCCTTTAGAGTAACCGCATAATTTTGCACTACCCAATGTTAATAAAGCCCTTAGTCTTTTTCCCCCTGTTTCTATATGATAATCTGTCATTTTTTGAACCAGCTGTACGTCACTAGATAATTTTGATTTTATTTTTTCTTCGGTTAAAACTAGTTTTTCTTCAACCGAGTCTTTAAGCTGAAAATATGAATCATTTATCTGATTTTTAAGCTGTACAACTGTTCCCATAACATTTTTAAATTAGTATAATTTGTTTATATATATTACTTATCAATTGACGCACCAGTTTCTTCAATTATAAGTAGTCTTTATATTCAATAAATAATTCTATAAGACTTACCTATGTTCTCTTTTTTTAAAAAGAAAAAAATTGTTGCTCACTTAAAATTAAGCGGGGTTATTGGTAATGCAGGAAAATTTAAACAAGGTATTGATTTTGCAGGTCAAGAAGAACAAATTAAAAAGGCTTTTTCTCTGAAAAAAGCTGTATGTGTCGCTATATCAATCAATTCTCCAGGAGGATCACCAGTTCAATCACATTTAATCTATAGTTTTATTAGACAACAAGCAAAAAAACATAAAAAAAAAGTTATTGTATTCGCTGAAGACGTAGCGGCTTCTGGAGGTTATTTGATTTCTTGTGCTGGGGACGAAATTTATGCAAATTCAAGTTCAATAATAGGATCTATAGGAGTGATATATTCTTCTTTTGGATTTACAGAGTTGATAAAAAAAATTGGGGTTGAAAGAAGAGTTCATACTGCTGGTAAAAACAAAAGCACACTTGATCCATTTTTAGAAGAAAAAAACGAGGATATTGAAAGATTAAAAAATATTCAATTGGATCTTCATAAAGACTTTATAGATGTTGTTGAAAAAAGCAGAGGATCAAAATTAAACAAATCTGATGTAGAACTTTTTTCAGGCGAGTTTTGGTCAGGCAGTAAAGCAAAAAATTTAGGATTGATTGACGAAATAGGTAACGCACATGAAATATTAAAAGATAAGTTTGGTGAAGATGTAATTATTAAAAAATTTGAAAAATCAAAAGGATGGTTAAGTCAAAAACTTTCTTCATCTAGCAATCAAGTAGATCAAATAGCAAGTATTTTAGATGAAAGATCAATTTGGCAAAGATATGGTTTCTAAAGCAAAAAAAGAAAAAAAAAAAATTCAAACATTCCAAGATACAATTTTAAATCTTCAGAAATTTTGGAGTAAAAAAGGATGCATTATTCTTCAGCCTTATGATATGGAGGTTGGTGCAGGAACTTTTCATCCAGCTACTACTCTAAGATCACTTGGAAATAAACCATGGAAAGCAGCTTACGTACAACCATCAAGAAGACCTACAGATGGAAGATATGGAGATAATCCAAACAGGTTGCAACACTATTATCAATTTCAAGTTTTAATTAAACCTTCCCCTGAAAATATAAAAAAACTTTATTTAAATAGTTTATCTACTATAGGAATAAATCATAATGATCATGATATAA
>CACJCG010000045.1 GCA_902591845.1 uncultured Pelagibacteraceae bacterium | reverse complement strand
GATCACCTCCAGGAATGGAAAGTATGATCTTTACTGCACTAGGTGCTAAGCCAATCGTAATGGACTTTGGTGAAGTTCCAACTGCTTTACAAACTGGTCTAATTGATGGTGCTGACTATTCATCTCTAGCTACTAACTATGCAGGTGGACACTATGAGCAAAATAAATATGCTACATACCCAGGTTTCCACTCTATGCCAGCTGACCATTTAGCTTGTAATACGAAAGTATGGAAAAAGCTAAAACCTCATGAAAGAGGAGCGATGAAAGCAGGTATTGAGATTGCTGGTAGAACAATCACTAGCTTGGTTGAGAGAAAAAACGCAGAAGCAGTTAAAGCTTTAAAAGAAATGGGTGTTACACTTCATGACTGGTCTAGAGAAGATAGACTTAAGTTCAGAAATGCTGCACTTAATGCTTGGCAGGAATGGAAAAAGAAATCTCCTGAAGCTGCTGCTCTTATAGACATACATACAGCTTATATGAAAGCTAACGGTATCATGTAATAAAAAAATTTTGGAGGGCCTGAAAAGGCCCTTCGAATAAGTTAAATTTTTACTCAATGATCGATAAAGAATTACAAGAACAAAATGAAAAAGTTGCGAGTAAAGATGATTTTCCAATAAATTGGATTGATAGAATTTCCTTATTTTTAAGCCATACAATCAAATATTTAATTCCTGTAATTGTACTTGTAATGATGTACGAAATTTTTATGAGGTATATATTGTTTAAACCAACCTTGTGGGCTAATGAATTATGTTTATGGTTGGCGGGTGTTTGTTATTTAGTAGGCGGAATATACGCAACTAGATTAAGAAGCCATATTAGAATAGTATTGTTATATGATTGGGTTAGTAGACCAACACAGAGAATTTTTGATCTAATAAGTACAATTATTATTGTTCTTTTTGCTGCAGCTGTAATTTATGGGGGTATGGAAGATGCATACAGATCATTTATAAATTGGGAGAGATTTGCTACTTATTGGGATCCACCTATTCCTGCTACTATGAAGCCACTTACACTTATATGTGTATTTCTTATTGCTGTTCAATCAGTAAATAATTTAATAATTGATTGGAGAAATCCTAAGGAAAAACAATACGACCCTTCTAAAGAATTGAAATAAAATGGAAATAGGATCACTTTCACTAATACTTATAGTAGGATTATTGCTTCTTATATCTATTGGTGTTCCAATGGGTTTTGCCTCCGGGTTTATGGGTGCAGTCCTTGTATTTTTATATATAGGTGAGCATGCATTAGGGATTTTACTCTCTAGATATTACTCTCTAGTTGTTACTTATTCTTTTTTATCGGTACCATTATTTATATTTATGGCCTCCTTACTTGAACGCTCGAACATAGCGAGAGACCTTTATGATGCTTTAAATGCATGGTTAAGAAAAACTCGAGGTGGAGTAGGAGTGGTGACTGCGATTATGGCAACAATTATGGCTGCTATGAGTGGAATTATTGGAGGAGAAATAGTTTTATTGGGATTGATTGCGCTGCCTCAAATGTTGAGATTAAAATATGATCAGGATATGTCGATTGGTATTATTTGTGCATCAGGTTCATTAGGAACTATGATACCCCCTTCTATTGTTTTAATTATCTATGGATTGACAACAGAAACTTCAATTACCATGTTGTTCCAAGAAGCAATAGTTCCAGGTTTGATGATTTCAGGTTTGATAATTACTTACATTTTAATTAGAACAAGATTACAACCACATCTAGCTCCATTAAGTGATGAGCCGCCATTAACTTTAAAAGAAAAAATTTCTTATCTACCAGGTCTACTACCGCCGATAGGTATTGTTATAATTGTTTTAGGTTCAATTTACTCAGGAATAACTGGTATTACAGAAGCTGCTGGGATGGGTGTTGTTGCTACATTAATTATAATTTTCGCAAGAAAAGAACTTACGTGGTTTTTATTTAAAGATGCATTAACAAGAACTTTCAAAGCATCAGGAACTATTTTAACCATTACTTTTGGTGCCACAGTTTTAGCAGGTGCCTATTCTCTTGCAGGAGGTCCAAAATATGTAGCAGAAACTATTTTGGCTTATGATTTAAAACCAATGTACTTAATTTTCATGATGCAGTTAATGTTTTTAATAATGGGAGCATTTATGGATTGGGTTGGAATTGTATTGTTAGCAATGCCGGTATTTTTACCAATAGTTATAGCTCTTGGATTTGATCCAATTTGGTTTGGAATATTATTTTGTGTAAATATGCAAGTTTCATTTTTAAGTCCACCATTTGGGCCTGCCGCTTTTTATTTAAAATCTGTTGCTCCTCCACATATTTCATTAACAGATATATTTAGAGGTTTTGCTCCATTTATAGTTATTCAGTTAATTGTATTAGCATGTGTTATGTTCTTCCCAGAGGCAATGACACAAAACTTCCACGAGTTTAAACCAAAACCATGATGAAAATAGGCTTTATTGGAACAGGTCTTATGGGCCTGCCAATGGCTAAAAATTTATTAAAATCGGATTTTAAACTAAAAGTATTCAATCGTTCAATTAATAAAGCAGAACCTTTGAAAGAGTTTGGCGCTGAAATATCAAAAACATTAGGTGAAGTTGTTAAAGATAATGACTTTATTATTACAATGTTAACAGATGATAGCGCTGTTGATGCAATAATGAGTAATTCAGATTTATTAGAAAATTTAAAATCTGGATCAACTTTTATTGATA
>CACJCG010000044.1 GCA_902591845.1 uncultured Pelagibacteraceae bacterium | reverse complement strand
ATGATTTACCACTATATCTTTTTGACATGATTAAATTTCACATAAAAAAAAGGCCATCTCAAGATGGCCTTTTTGAATTTTTTTTGGTTGGGGGATTACATTCCCATTCCACCCATTCCTCCCATGCCGCCCATACCACCAGGCATTCCACCAGGCATTCCACCGGCAGCATCTTTTTCCTCTGGTTTATCAGCGATCATTGCTTCTGTAGTTACTAATAATCCAGCAATTGAAGCGGCGTCTTGTAAAGCAGTTCTCACAACTTTAACTGGGTCTATGATACCTTTTGCAAACATATCACAATACTCCTCGTTTTGAGCATCGTAACCGTTAGTTTTTTTCTTCTGTTCTAATAATTTACCAACTACCACTGAACCATCTACACCAGCATTTTTAGTAATTTGTCTAATTGGAGCTTCCAATGCTTTTCTTACTAGATCAACACCTGCTTTTTGGTCATCACCTTTTGCTTTAACTTTATCAAGCTCTTGAGCAGCATAAAGAAGAGCACATCCACCACCAGTTACAATACCCTCTTCAACGGCAGCTCTAGTAGCGTTTAAAGCATCTTCAACTCTGTCTTTTCTTTCTTTAACTTCAACTTCTGTCGCACCACCTACTTTGATCACTGCAACTCCACCAGCTAACTTAGCAAGTCTCTCTTGAAGTTTTTCTCTATCATAATCAGATGTAGTTTCTTCAACTTGTTGTTTGATAGAAGCGCATCTAGCTTCAATGTCAGATTTTTTACCACTACCATTAACAATAGTGCTGTTATCTTTATCAACTTTAATTTTCTTACAAGATCCAAGATCATCTAGTTTAACATTTTCAAGTTTAATACCTAAGTCCTCAGAAATAACCTGACCACCTGTTAAAATTGCTATGTCTTCAAGCATAGCTTTTCTTCTATCACCAAATCCTGGAGCTTTAACAGCTACAACTTTTAAACCACCTCTTAGTTTATTAACTACTAAAGTAGCTAAAGCTTCACCCTCAACATCTTCAGAAATAATCATTAATGGCCTTCCAGCTTGCACAACAGCTTCCAGAAGAGGAACCATTGGTTGTAAGTTAGTTAATTTTTTCATGTAATAGAATAAAAGGATTTTCTAACTCTGTAGTCATTTTATCACTGTTTGTGATAAAGTAAGGTGATAAATATCCTCTATCAAATTGCATACCCTCAACCACATCCAATTCAGTTTCAATACCTTTGTTTTCTTCGACAGTAATTACTCCTTCATTTCCAACTTTTTGCATTGCTTTTGCAATCATAGTTCCAATTTCTTTATCTCCATTTGCAGAAATTGTACCAACTTGAGCAATTTCATCACTGTCTTTGACTTTTTTTGCTGATGCAACAAGACTTTCTTTTACTGTTTCTACAGCAGCATCAATTCCTCTTTTTACATCCATTGGGTTCATGCCAGCCGTAACATACTTCACACCTTCTTTAACGATAGCTTGTGCAAGTATAGTTGCTGTAGTTGTTCCATCACCAGCTTCATCATTAGTCTTGCTAGCAACTTCTTTAACCATTTGTGCACCCATATTTTCAAATTTATCTTCAAGGTCAATTTCTTTAGCAACAGATACACCATCTTTAGTAATTCTAGGAGCACCATAAGATTTATCCATTACAACATTTCTTCCTTTAGGTCCTAAAGTTACTTTAACAGTGTCAGCCAAGATGTTTACACCTCTAATCATTGCTGCTCTTGCTTCAGCATCAAATTTAACAACTTTTGCCATTATATTTCTCCTTTAAATTAAATTACTTACTTGAAATACCCATAATGTCCGACTCTTTCATTATGCTGTATTCTTTACCATTAATTTTGACTTCAGTTCCTGACCATTTGCCAAATAAAACTTTATCACCAACCTTAACGTCCATTGGAATTTTTTTTCCATCCTCTGTTTTTGCACCACCACCTACGGCAACAACTTTACCTTCTTGTGGTTTTTCTTGAGCTGTGTCAGGAATAATTATCCCTCCAGCAGTTTTTTCACTACTGTCTAATACTTCGATTAAAACTCTGTCATGTAACGGTTTAAACTTCATAAATTCTCCTTTATAAATCTTTATAAATATGAGCTTCATATAGATATTTCACCGCCTATTTCAAGATGAGAAACTCTTTAGAGTATTAATATTGCTATTAAATTCGTGATTTTATGGTTTATACCTTAAAATATGACCAAAAATTTAGATTTAAATGGCCTCCAATCAATCGCTGATAATTATGATCTTTTTTACATAGACTTATGGGGTGTAATTCACAATGGGATCAATCTTCATGAAAAGGCAATAGTTGTTTTGAAAGAACTTTTAAAAAATAAGAAAATGTTTGTACTTTTAACTAATGCACCTAGACCAAACGAAACTGTTAGAAATTTTTTAAAAAAAATGGGAATGGATAAAGAGATAAGAGACCATGTGTTTACATCAGGTGAAGCTGCATTAAATTATTTAAAAAATTTTTATATTTCAAAAAAATTTTATCATATAGGTCCACCAAGAGATTTTGATTTATTTAATCTATTTGAGAAAAACAAGTGTGAAGATATTATAGATAGTGAATATTTATTATGTACTGGACTATTTGATGATCATGATGAAGATTTGATTTATTATAAAAGTTTACTTGAAAAACACCTAAACAAAAAAATGATTTGTACAAATCCAGATTTAATTGTTGATCGTGGGAGTGTAAGAGAATTATGCGCAGGTTCAGTTGCTATGGTTTTTGAAAAATTGGGTGGAGAAGTAGTATATTTTGGAAAACCACATCCAGAGGTTTATAATCAGTCAATTGATAATAAAAATAAAAAAATATTAGCAATTGGTGATAATTTAAATACTGATATCAGAGGTGCAAATCTTTTAAATTACGATTCTTTATTAATAAGTAACGGAATACATAGAAATGAAATAAAATATAAAGGCATCCAAGACGTTTCAAAAGAGTATGAAGCGATAGTTAATTTTATTCAATCAGATTTAAAATGGTAAAACATTATACAGATTTTAATATTAAAAAATTACACAGAGGATCTATTATTTTAATAGGTAATTTTGATGGTTTACATTTGGGACATCAAAAATTATTTCAATTAGCACAGTCGT
>CACJCG010000043.1 GCA_902591845.1 uncultured Pelagibacteraceae bacterium | reverse complement strand
ATTTATAACAAAATATTTATTACATTTGTTATAATTGTTTTAGTATATATCTAATACATTATAAATATTATGTTTAATGTTCCTGTGGTAATTATGGTTTATAACCGCCCTAGCCAAACTAAAAGGTTGTTAAAAAACCTTGAGAAAATTAAGCCAAAAAATTTAATTATAATATCGGATGGAGCAAAAAAAAATACTAATGATCAAAAAAAAGTTATTAAAGTTCAAAAAATAGTCAAACAAATTAATTGGAAATGTAAAAAAATTTATATTGGTTCTAAAAATAATCTTGGATTAAAAAAAAGAATATATTCTGGATTAAATATTGTATTTAGAAATTATAACCAAGCAATTATTCTTGAAGACGACTGTATACCCAACTTAAGTTTTTTTTATTTTTGTGAAAAATTATTAAATATTTATAAAAATAATAAAAAAATCTCTTCAATTTCTGGAAACAACTTTAACTCAATGAATATTGATGAAAGCTACTATTTTTCCAAATACTCCAGTATATGGGGTTGGGCAACTTGGAAAAGATCGTGGAAAAAATTTGATATAAAAATGAAATTTTGGCCTAAATATAGAAAAAGTAAAAAATGGAAAAAAGATTGTCCAGATATAGTTGAAAGGACATTTTGGGAAAAAAATTTTGATAATGTTTATAGAGGCATAATTAATTCATGGGCTTACCCCTTTCTTTTAAATAATTTTTATCATAACTATCTAACTATCGTGCCAAAATATAATTTAGTAAAAAACGTTGGTTTTGGAAAAAATGCCACTAATACAAATAAATATGAAAAAATTTTTTCTCCAAAAGTAAAAAATCTAAACCAAAATTTAAAAATACCAAAAAAAATTATTCGAAATTTCAAAGCTGATACATTGGATTTTGGGAATGTTTTTGGAGGAGGTAGAAGAAATAAACAACCTATAAAATTCTTTTATATGATGTATTTAAATATAGTGAAGTATATAAAATAAAGAAATGATAAATATTTTAAAAAAAATCATAGAAAGATTATTTAAATTAGAAAAATTATATAAGCAACAAAATGAACTTAAAATTTTAACCAGCTTATCTTTGCTTGATAAAGAAAATAATAGTGAAAAAATTAATGACCATGAGCTAAAAATTTTTTCTCAATTTGGAGAAGACGGTATTATTGATTTTTTAACCAAAAAACTGAATTTAAAAAATAAAACATTTATAGAATTTGGTGTAGAAGATTATGAAGAATCAAATACAAGATTTTTACTAGAGGCAAAAAATTGGAAAGGATTGATTATAGACTCCTCAAAAATATTTATCGATAAAATTAAAAAAAAAGATTATTTTTGGAGAAATAATCTAACAGCTATAAATGCATTTGTTACAGTAGAGAATATAAATAATTTAATAAAAGATAACTTTCACTTCAAAAATTTAGATTTAATGAGTATTGACATTGATGGAAACGATTACTGGGTGTGGAAGGCAATTACAATTTGTAAACCTGCAATAGTGATAATAGAATATAACGCAAGATTTGGATACGAAAAATCTGTGACAATTCCATATAAAGATAAATTTAACAGAATTTCAGAACATTACTCTTCTATTTATTTTGGAGCATCACTAGAAGCTTTATATAAATTGGGGAAAATCAAAGGTTATTCTTTAGTTGGTACAAATTTAAATGGAAATAATTCTTTTTTCGTTAGAGATGATCTAATGAAACAAAATAATCACATAAAATCATTTACTCCTAAAGAATGTTTTAATAACAACTCATTTAATGAATTAAGAGATAAAAATGGAAATATTTTAGATAGAGATAATTTTAAAGAAAAAGAAATTTTAGAAAAATTGCCATTAGTGGAGGTCTAAAATTATAAATGAAAATAGTTTATGACCATGAAATTTTTTACCAACAGATATATGGTGGAATATCTAGTTATTTTACAAATTTAGGCCTAGAGCTTTTAAAACAAGATATTAATATTAATTTTGTTTGCCCTATTCATAAAAACAAAAATTTAGGTCTCTTGCCTAAAAAAAATATTATTGGAAAAAAATTAATCTATCCATCAAAGCTAAATAAATTCATTAATTTTATTAATTCATATTTGTCAAATCAATACTATCAAAAAATAAATCCAAATATAATTCATAAAACATATTTTTCTGACAATAAGACAAATTTAAAATATAAAAATGTAATCACTTTTTATGATGTGACTCACGAATTAAACAAAAATAGTAATAAGACAAATGAAAAAATAATGTCAATGAAAATGAAAAATATTAAGTCTGTCGACCATGTCATTTGTCCATCTAATAAAGTCAAATTTGATTTAATGAATTATTATAATATAAAAGAAAATAAAATTTCAGTAACATATTTTTCTTCAGATTATAAAAAAATTTCTAAAACCGAGCTATCTAAAAAAAAAAAATATATAAATTATTTACTTTATGTTGGAAATAGATCTGGTTATAAAAATTTTAATAGTCTTGTTTCAGCATTTGTTAAATCCGAAAAACTTAAAAAAGACTTTAAAGTATTGGTCTTTGGAGGTGAAAAGCCTTCAATATATGGAAAAGAATTAGTTGAAAATGCAAAATTACCTGCAGACACTTTTAAATTTATCTCAGGAACTAATGAAGACTTAAAGTTTTTATATAAAAACGTTAGGGCACTTATTTACACATCATCATATGAAGGATTTGGAATACCTTTGGTAGAAGCAATGAGATCAGGATGCCCTGTGATAACTAGTAATGGAGGTGCGTTAAAAGAAGTTGGAGGAGAAGGTTTATCTTATTTTAAACCAAATAATGACAGTGAAATAAAAGAAAAAATAGAGGAGATGGTTTATTCAGAGGAAAATATCAAAAAAGCAATAAGTTATGGTTTAAGCAGATGTGATTTCTTTTCTTGGGCAAATTGTGCGAATAAAACTTTAGAGGTATACAAAAAAATATTATAAACATTATATTAGATTTTTCTCTAATCTGTATGTATCTTTTTCATAATTTTTACCACCACGAATACCTTTTGTAAAAACTATCATCATACCTTTTGAACTAATGCATTTGAAAGTGTGTGCTTCATATGGATGGTGGGCAAATAAACTATTTGGTCCAATTCTATAAGATTTTATTTTACTTTTTTGAAATTTATGATTTTTATTCATCTTAACTTCTTTAGCTAAAAACCTCCCACTCAAAATTAGAGAATACTGTATACTCTTTTTGTGAAAATGATTGGCTCTTATTGAGTTTTTATTAAAAGTTACAATTGTAGAATGTTCAAATTTTATATTTTGAAATACATCAATTATTTTACCTCTTTTATCTTTGAAGTTTACTTTAAGAATTTTAGGCTTAGACATTTTATAATATTTTATTTACTATATCTTGTAGTGAAATCAAGTCAACTTTCCAATTTTTTTTAATTTTATTTTTTAAATATTTATTAATATTCCATGGAAGGATAATCAAAGCTTGAAAATATAATTTTTTATTTTCATCAACAATTGGAATACCTGATGATGGAGTAAACTTATTAATTTTATGAATTGATGTTTCTAATATAAATTTAATTTGTTTTGAATT
>CACJCG010000042.1 GCA_902591845.1 uncultured Pelagibacteraceae bacterium | reverse complement strand
TTATAAAATTAAAATTTTAAAAGAAGCTGACTATTATTTTATTAAAGCCCTAAAAGATCACGATCTTTATCATAAGATTTGGCAGGCATATGCAGCATTGCTGCCAGTTAAAACTGTTGGGGTAATGGGTGACAATCGTACTTATGAGTATTTATGTTTATTGAGAGCAATTACGTCTGAAGATGGAATGACAGCAGATTATTATGAATTTAAAAAGTCGTTTATGCAAAATATATCAAACAAAATAGTTAACAGTATAAGAGGGATAAATAGAGTAGTATATGACGTTACTTCAAAACCACCTAGCACTATTGAATTAGAGTAGTTTTTAATTATAAATTAACATTATGAAATATTTACATACAATGATTAGAGTTAAAGACGTAGATGAGTCATTAAGATTTTTTTGCGAAGGGCTTGGCTTGAAAGAAACAAGAAGAATGGAAAATGAAAAAGGAAGATTTACATTAATTTTTCTTGCAGCACCAAATGATGAAAAAGCAGAAATAGAATTAACATATAATTGGGATGGTGATGAGCTTGGAGAAGGTTCAAGAAATTTTGGTCATCTTGCCTATAGAGTAGATAATATTTATGAAACCTGTCAAAGATTAATGGACATGGGCTACACAATTAATAGACCTCCAAGAGATGGTCATATGGCTTTTGTTAGATCACCAGACAAAATCTCAATTGAAATACTTCAAGAGGGAAATCTAGAACCTAAAGAACCTTGGGCCTCAATGGAAAATACCGGCTCTTGGTAGGTCAATGAAAAAAAAAATCTCAGATTTAATTAAAAAAAAAAATAAACAAAAAATTGTAAGTTTAACTGCTTACTCAAAAAACGTAGCATCAATTCTTGATAATCATTGCGATATTATACTTGTTGGAGATTCTCTTGGATCTGTTTTGTATAATTATAAATCCACGAGGGAAGTAACTTTGAATACTATGATTGAACATTCTAAAAGTGTCAGAATGGGTATAAAAAAAAAGTTTAATGATTGTTGATATGCCACATAACACCTATCGAACTCCTAAAGAGGCCTTAAAAAATGCAAAACAAATAATGAAAAAAACTAAATGTGATGGAGTAAAATTGGAAGGTGGAAAAAAAATTTGCGAAACAATCAAAAATTTAGTTAAAAATAATATTCCTGTTATGGGCCACTTAGGCTTACTTCCTCAGTCAGATAAAACTTTTAAATTTAAAGGCAAAAAAAAATTTGAGAGAGATAGAATTATTAAAGACTCTAAACTATTAGAAAAAGCTGGAGTATTTTCTATTGTTTTAGAATGTGTTGAGACTTCTTTAGCAAAATTTGTTACTCAAAATATTACAGTGCCAACAATAGGGATTGGAGCCTCTAAATATTGTGATGGTCAAATACTAGTTTTTGATGATTTAATTGGCTTAAATCCAATGAATTATAAGTTTGTAAAAAAATATGTGAATATTAGAAAAGATATTTCTAAAGCAGTTTCAGATTATTCAAAAGAAGTTAGAAAAATTAAATTTCCAAATAAAAAAAATTCTTTTTAATTAAAAGTATTTTTTAAATTCTTCATTAATATTTAATATTTCAAGATCAACCAATCCACCAATTACCAATTGTAGACCAACAATTAAGATAAATATTAAACCAACATAGGCTATCCAAATATGTCTTTGTATATAATTTGCCATATATGTTGCTAAAGCACCAGTTAAAACAACTGATAACATAAGTCCAAATATCATAAATCCAAAATATCCTTTTGCAGCTGCAACTACACCAATCACATTGTCAAAACTAATCATGATATCTGCAAATAAAACCTTTCCAATACTACTAATGTACGAAGGTTCTTTACCTTTTTTTGTAGTTGGTTTTACTTTTTTAATATCTAATAAATCTTTCCTTAAATCATTTACAATCCAAATTAATAACAAGCCACCTAAAATCTTTATAAAATAAAATTCAAATAAAAAGGTCGCAAAAACTGCAAAAAAGATTTTAAAAACAAAGGCCCCAATTACACCCCAAAGAATTATTTGTTTTCTATTTTTTGGAACAAAATTTGAAGCAATAGATCCAACTATTACTGCATTGTCCGCTGTTAATATAATTGTGATAAAAATTATATTTGTTAAAATTATGAGTTCTTCAATCAAGATATATGAATATTATTTAAATATTTTAATTTTTCAATAAATACCAACTTAATAAAAAAGGCGGTCAAGTTAATGACCGCCTTATAAAAGTTTAATTCTATTTTATCTTTCAGACCAAGTAGGCATAGGATATTTTAGTTTACAAGCTGCTAACTCAAATGGATATACTGTGCAGTATTTTCCATTTTGAACCTGCATTAAAATACCTCTAGTCTTTTCGTTTTGACCATCCGCACCAAATTTGATTCCTCTGTAAGGAACAATTAAAGATTCAGATGACATATCTAAATTTACTAGAGCTTGTCTGATTTTCTCAGGATCTGTTGATCCAGCATTATTAATTGCGTTAGCTAAAGCCATAAAACCTGTGAAAGCTCTCGCAGGCACATCTGATAAATCTCTTCCACCAGAATGTGTTTTAAACAAGTCGTTTACAGTTCCAATCATAGGAATAGTTTTTTGCTAAGTCAGTATTGAAAGGAGATCTTGTGATCACACCTTCTGCTTTGCTTCCCATTGTGTCTATAAATTTAGGATCTGTATAACCAGCATTTTGAGCAACTAAAAGTTTTGGATTATAATCAAGTTCTTTTGCAGTATTTAAAAATAAATAGGCATCAGCTGTATAAGATGAAGGTAATAAAACATCTGGATTTTTTGCTTTCAATCTTTGTACTTCAGAACTTAAAGTTGTTGTTTTAGCTTTGTAGCTAATTTTTTCTATAACATCATAACCTTGTTCTTTGGCCATTTTGTCTTGTGTTCCACCACTGTCAGAACCCCACAATGTATCTTCATGAATAATACCTAGTGTCTTTAACTTATTACTATTCTTTTTATTAAAGTCGTTCATGAATTCAAACATAAGTTGAGTAAACTCACCATCATGTGGAGTAACTCTGAAGAAATATTTAAATCCTCTTGTAGTTAATTTTGGCGAAGTTGATTCACCATTTACCCATGGTATCCCCGCTCTCTCTGAAACTTGACTAGCAGCTCCTGTTACTGATGAGTAGTAAGCTCCAAACATTGCATGAACTTTGTCTGAATTTAACATTTTCTCAGTTTCACCAACACCGATATCTGGTTTTCCACCATGGTCTCCAACAACGATAGATATTTTACCGCCGCCCAAACCTTTTAATCCGGCATCTTTTGCAAGTGGCATACCTGGAATGTTGTGACTGTTATTGATGATATCTAATGCAGTCTTAACTGCTGCAACAGCATCTTTACCAACCTGAGCAACAGGTCCTGTAAGTGGATAAAGTACTCCAATTTTTACATCCTCTGCATAACTAATTGCAGGCGCAGATATTAATGAAAAAAAAGTAAATACTGTAAGAATTAATTTTCTCATTTATTTCCCCTCTTAAATTGTTTTTATAAACCATTATTTTAATACTAATAAATAAATCAATTCAATGATTTAGTTTTAAAAAACCTAGCCATAATCGTTATAAATGTAGAAAAATTTATTTAATATATA
>CACJCG010000041.1 GCA_902591845.1 uncultured Pelagibacteraceae bacterium | reverse complement strand
AAGACAATAACCTAAATCTTCTAGTTGAGAAATTACATATGAGAAACTTTTTTCTTTTTTGTATAATGGTATTGGTGAAGTTTCAATTTGAATTACCAACGCATTTTTGATTTTATCTTTTCCATTTTTGATAATTTCAGATTCATAACCCTGAACATCTATTTTAAAAAAATCAATTTCATCTTTTATTTCGTCTAATTTTTTAGTTTTAACTTCAACTTTTTTAATTATTTTAGATAATTCCTCAAATAAATGAAATTTAGATAAATATTCAAAATCTGGATCTAAGAAAGAGGACATACCTGGAGATTTACATATATTAAGAATTTTATTTTTTCCATCCCCCAAGGCATAATTATAATATTTTTTATTAGGTGAAGTATTGTTAAGTTTTTCAAATTCTGATTTATTAGGCTCAAATCCAATAATTTTACAAAAAGTATTATTAAACAAATCATCAATAAAATTGGTTTTATCGATTGGGCTTGCGCCTATGTCACATATGGTAATTGGTTTTTTATTTTTTAAAAAATTCATAAGATGATATATTATTTTGATTATGAGTGATTTAGCAAATAAGAAATGTGTACCTTGTGAAGGAAATATTCCTCCTTTTAGTCAAGATGAGATTCATAAATATTTAAAAAAAGTTGATGGCTGGGATGTTTTAGAGGATAAGATTGATGGGTTTCATTTAATTAAAAATTTTAAATTTGATAATTTTTTACAAAGCCAAGCTTTTATAAACAAAGTTGGAGAAATTGCTGAAGTAGAAGGTCACCACCCTGATTTGTGGTTTGGATGGGGTTATGCAAGAATAAAAATATTTACTCATGCAATAAAAGGCTTGGCAGAGAGTGATTTTATTCTTGCTGCAAAAATAGATCAAATAGCTAGTGTTTAAAGTGTCTTGTTCTTGAGAAAAGAAGAACAGTATCAGTTTCATTTGCAAAATTAATTATCTCTTTATCTCTTATTGATCCAGATGGTTGAATTATTGCTCTAACACCAGATTGCACTAGCTTTTCAATACCATCTACAAAAGGAAAAAAAGCATCAGAGGCAGCTACAAGATTATCAGTTTTTAGATTAAATTTTTTCATTTTATTAATTGCTATTTGACAGCTGTCTAACCTGCTTGGCTGACCAGACCCAATACCTACAGTTGTTTCATTAGATGCCAAGACTATTGCGTTAGATTTTACATGCCTACAAACATTAAAAGCAAAAATAAGATCCCTAAGTTGTTTTGAGGTTGGTTTTCTTTTCGAGACAACTTTAAAACTATTTTTTGTAAATACATCTAAATCTTCTGTCTGCACTAATATTTCTTGGTTAAACGATATAAACTTAAGAATTTTATTTAATGAAAAATTTGTTCCATCAATTAGTCTTAAATTTTTTTTATTTTTTAATATTTTGATAGCATTTTTATCAAATCCATTTGCAATTATCACTTCTAAAAAAATCTTATTTAATTCAACAGCTAAATTTCTATTCACTTTAAAATTGAGAGAAACTATACCTCCAAAAGCACTTATAGGATCACACAAAAGAGCAGATTTGTAACTCTCTAGATAATTATTTTTAGAAGAAACGCCACAAGGGTTGGCATGCTTTATAATTACAGTTCCTTTATTTTTTGGTAAAGATTTAGAAATAGTTAGAGCAGTAAATATATCGTTATAATTATTATATCCAAGTCGCTTTCCATGAATTTGTTTTAAACTTGTATTTGAACTAGTTGAATATATTGCACCTAATTGATGGGGATTTTCTCCATATCTAAGTTGCTCTATTAAATTTCCCTGAAATATTTTTTTTTGAGGAAAAAGAGTATTTGTTTTTTTATTAAAATAGTTTGAAATTATAGTTTCGTAGTAAGCTGTTTCAGCGAAAGCTATTCTTGATAGTTTTTCTCTAAACTTTAAAGAAGTAGATCCTTTATATTTTTTTAGTTCTTGAATTAACTCACCGTATTGGTCTGGTGAAGTAATTACAGTTACATCATTATAGTTCTTAGCTGCACCCCTTACTATTGTTGGTCCACCCACATCTATATTTTCTATAATTTTTTTATGGTTTTTTGTTCTTTCTAAAGTGCTCTCAAATGGATAAAAATTTACAATTACTAGATCAATATTTTCAAAATTATGTTTTTTTATATCTTTTAGGTGAGATTTTTTTTCTCTTTTATTTAAGATACCAGCGTGTATTTTTGGATGAAGAGTTTTAACTCTTCCGTCTAAAATTTCAGGAGAATTTGTAAATTCAGATATCTCTATGCATTTAAATTTTAACCTTTTAATTTCTCTAGAGGTGCCACCTGAACTAATTATTTTTATTTTATTTTTTTTTAAATTATTTAAAAGGGGTTTCAAGTTTTTTTTGTCAGATACAGAAATAAGAGCTGTTTTAATTTTTTTCATTATAACTTAATGATTTCCCATTTTATAATTTGATTTTCTTCATTATTCATACCTGAAATAAAAATATTTTGGTTATCTTTATGAGAATTTTTATTACCGAAATATAAACCATTATCAATATTTATATCAAAGTTATCACAGCTAAATTTCCAACCTTCCTCATCTATTTCAATTAGTATAGATTTATTATCTTGGGTTTTCATAACTTTTGAGTTTGGATCAAGATGAAATCTAATATCGAATTTAATATCCTTATTTGGAGTTTTTCTAAATAATTTATCATAGCCAATAAATTTCATTTGTTCTGGATAAAATTCAATTTCTCTCTCATGACTTGTTCCAAATTTAACTAAATATCCATCATGTGTAGCTGATATTTTCCAATAATTTTTTTCAAAAACTACATTTTTTTTTGAAACTTTTAATCCTTTATCTATAATTAAATTATCTTGATCCTTTATAAAATTACAAGATGAATAATCTTCAATTGTTAAGGTACTATGAAGAGCAGTGCTTTTGGATAGTTTATTAAGTTTATTATTTTTATCTGAAAAATATCCGGAATTTGTAATTAATTTTTTATTATTTGAAAATATTTCAAATGATAAAGCACCTGCTTGATAACAATCCGAAAATATTCTGTTGGGACTTGAACCAATATCTGCAGTAAGAATTATTTTTTTATTCTTAAGTATTGTATATCCACTAAGTTCGTTAATTTCATTCTTGAAAGTATAGCTAAATCTTTTTAAATACTGATCAAATTCTTGGTTTTCAGATGAAAAATTCCCATTAAAAAAAATATCTTGTTTTATATTTTGCCAAATGAAAGCGTAACTTGATCCTAAATAATAAATTGTTTCATCAACATATTCAGGTATTAAATTTTGTGACTCTTTAAACCACTCTCTAATAATGATAAGGTATTTTAAATAAAATATTAATTGTCTTATATTTCTTGATTTTACAAAACCTTGGTTATCGATGGAAGATTTAATAATACTTTTTAATAAATTTAATCCAGTCTCTAGATATCCTTTCTCATTTTTGTAAGCTAATCCCGTCAAAATTATTGCAGCACATCCAACCATTTTATCTTCTACTTTCTTTGAGATATTAATTTCATTAAGTAGATGGTTTGCTTGTTTCTGAATTATATGATCAAAATTAGATCTATATTCTTGATCACTGTTTTCATAAGTAAGTTGGTGATTTGATAACCATGAAATTATTCTTTTTGCTGTTAAATCAAATTCCCAACTTTTTTTTTGATATTTACCGTTATTAGAAATCCAATTTTTAATTAAATTTTGTGTAGTTTTTTTCGATGATTTT
>CACJCG010000040.1 GCA_902591845.1 uncultured Pelagibacteraceae bacterium | reverse complement strand
AAGGTTGAGATACAAGGAAATAATATTAAAGGTGTTTATTCAAATGGTAATTCTTTTTCAACTTATGCTCCTAACGACCCAAACCTTATAGAAAAATTATCTGAAAAAGGTGTTAGTATTTCAGCAGCACCTTTAGAGGAAAAAATGCCTTCATTATTTGGAGTGCTTCTTTCGTGGTTTCCTATGCTGTTACTTATTGCAGTATGGATTTTCTTTATGAGGCAAATGCAAGGTGGCAAAGGTGGGGCTATGGGATTTGGGAAGTCAAAAGCTAAAATGATGAACGAATTAAAAGGCAAAGTTACTTTTAATGACGTCGCTGGTGTAGAGGAAGCTAAAGAAGAAGTTGAGGAAATAGTTGAGTTTTTAAAAGACCCAAAGAAATTTAGTAGATTAGGTGGAAAAATTCCTAGAGGAGCTTTACTAGTTGGTCCTCCAGGAACTGGAAAAACTTTATTGGCAAGAGCAATTGCTGGTGAGGCAGGAGTTCCTTTTTTTACTATTTCAGGTTCAGATTTTGTTGAAATGTTTGTTGGAGTTGGAGCCTCTAGAGTTAGAGACATGTTTGAACAAGGTAAGAAAAATTCTCCATGTATAATTTTTATAGATGAAATTGATGCTGTTGGAAGAAGCAGAGGAGCTGGCCTGGGTGGTGGTAACGATGAAAGAGAACAGACTTTAAATTGCTCCTTGCTGCTAATTTCAATTTCTTAACTTTTTCACATGTAAATAGAGGTTTCAAGTATAAAAATCAAGAAATTTAGAATAATTACTCTACTAATTACTTAATAATGATGACCATGATGGGTCAGATGCATCTGTTGGCGTCTTTATTTGACGTTCATTATAACCTGTTAAATCAATAGACCATAATTTTGCTGAAAAGCCTTCACCTTTAGCGTTAGTTTTAGTCTCTCTATAAAAAATAAGAACTCTGCCATTTGGTGACCAAGATGGAGCTTCTTGATAATAATTTTCTGTCAGAAGCCTTTCTCCACTTCCATCAGTTCTCATTACTCCAATATAAAATTTCCCTTTATGTAATTTAGTGAATGCAATTAAATCTCCACGTGGAGACCAAACTGGTGTTCCGTATAAACCATTTCCGAAAGAAATTCTTTTAACGTCTGTACCGTCATTTTTCATTACATATATTTGCTGATAACCACTTCTATCAGAATTAAAAGTAATATATTTACCATCTGGAGAGTAAGAGGGAGACGTGTCAATTGACGGATGATTAGTTATTTTTTCTACTATCCTATTTTCTAAATTCATAGTGTAAATATCTGACTTACCATCTTTAGCAAAGCTCATTATAATTTTTTTACCGTCTGGTGAAAATCTTGGTGCAAAAGTCATACCAGGGAAATCTCCAACAACTTCCTGAGTGCCAGTTTCGATGTCTAAAAGATATACTCTTGGCATATTTTTAAAGTAAGATAAGTAAGTTACCATTTGGCTAGTTGGATTAAATCGAGGGGTTAATACTAATTCATTTCCTAAAGTTAAAAATTTATTATTTGCTCCGTCTTGATCCATTATTGCCAATTTTTTTATTCTTTGCGTTTTTGGTCCTTCCTCTGAAACATAAATAATCCTTGTATCAAAATATCCCTTTTCGCCTGTTAACCTTTCATAAACCTTATCAGATATAATATGACCCACTCTTCTCCAATTATTTGGAACAGTCGTAAAAGCTAAAGCCATCATTTCTTTTGCAGCTAAAACGTCCCATAGTCTAAACTCAACTCTTAACTTCTCGTCAACATAATTCACCTTGCCAGTGATAAGTGCTTGAGCTTTAATTAAATTCCAATCCTCGAATCTTGGTTTTAAATTTGCAATATCAGGAGCTTGTAAAAAAGCCTTTTTGTCAAGAGGATTAAATAATCCTGAAGTTCTCAAATTATTCTCAACTATATTTGATATCTCAGAACCAATATTTTCTTTTTTAAGTATTTTTTCAAATCCCTTTCTAGATATTTCATCAATTGATAGCGGGGAAACTGCTAATGGAAGTGGATTTAAATTACCACGAGTTATATCAACTTCTATTAAAGCATTTGCATTAATAGGTATTAATATAAATAGTAAGAGTAAAATTTTTTTTATCATTTAAAGATACTACCCTTCTAACATCTCTCTTGCATCAAAATTTAATTGTAATTCTTTCCATCTTTCATATCCAGTAGTTGGAACTCTTAATGGTTGGCACAACTTTACAGCTCTCAAAGCACTTTCTGCTAATACTTTATAAAACCCTTGACCTGGTTTATTCATTCTTGCATGATCCAAAATTTCTGTTTTGGATACTGTTCCATCAGGTTTTAAATTTAACTTTATTCTTACCAATAGATTTTCATTGTACGGTAATCCTAATGGAATACTCCAACATCCAAATATTTGTGCTTTAAGGGCATCCTCTTCACTTATTGTGAGACCTGTATTTTCTACATTTCTTTCTTGATCTTGAGTAATATCATCATTTGTCTTTAAAACCTCTGCACTCTCTTCTTTTGATTTATCAATTAAAGCAGCAATATTATTTGGATCAAATAAATCTTTCTTTTCAAATTCTGATACTTGCTTTACTTCATTATCTACTTTTTCAGGATTTTGTTTTTTTTCCTCTTTTGTTTCAACTTTTTTTAAAGTTTTATCTGGAAGTGGAATTGCCTCTGGTGTTTCATTCTCTATTTTTTTGTTATTTTGATCAGGAGCCAAAACAGTTTTTGTTTTCGTTTTTTCCACTTTTTTTGGTGGAGCTTGCTCTGAAACAAGTTTTTTTTCTTTCTCTTTTACTTTTTCAATTATTTTTTTAGCTTTAGGTGCAAATGGAATATTCGTTTTTTCTGCTATTTGAATTAACTCAACTGATACAATTGGCGGTATATCAAGAGGTTTCTTTGCTAAAAAAGGCAAACTCAAAGCTGTAACAAAAATTAATACCGCATGTAAAACAGAAGATATAATTATACTTCTATTCACTTTTAAATTACCTTTGTTTATACGGTTCTGAAATCAATGCTACTTTAGTAAAACCAGACCCTGATAGTAATCCCATTATTTCTAAAACTCTTCCATAATTTATAGTTTTGTCACCCCTAACATAAATTCTGGTGTCGGTTCTGTTTTTTGAAACTGCTAAAACCTTTGCAATGATATTATCGTATTCAACTTTTGCTTCTTGAATAAAAATTTCACCTTTTGCGTTAATTGAAAGTGTTAAAGGTTCTGTTTCTTCTGGTAAAGAGTCTGCTGAACTTTCTGGTAAATCAACCTGAACCCCAACCGTTAATAATGGTGCGGTAACCATGAAAATAATTAGCAAAACAAGCATTACATCTACAAAGGGAGTAACATTTATTTCACTCATTGGTTCTTTAGAAGAGCGATTAAATTTAAATGCCATTATATAATTGTTAAAAATCTTTTAGAAAAGTTTTCTAATTTTTCAGAATATTTCTTAGCATCATTATTAAATTTATTATAAGCAACTACCGCTGGTATTGCTGCAAGCAAACCAAGTGCAGTAGCAAATAAAGCTTCTGCTATACCTGGGGCAACAATTGCAAGACTTGTATTTCTTGATATAGCTATAGACTGAAAAGAATTCATAATTCCCCATACAGTTCCAAATAATCCAATAAACGGAGCTGTTGATCCTACTGTTGCTAAAAAAGTGAATCCTTTTTCAATTTTTGTCATTTGTTTTTCAATCCCAGCCTGAAGGGAAGCGCTCATTCTCTCACTAATGTTGGATCTTGATTTTTTCTTAAGCAAATCTCCCATTGCATGCTCAAATACAAGTGACATTGGGTCCTCAAGTTTGCTTGGCAAACTATTATAAAATGTTTCGGCGGATTTAGAATTCCAAAATTTTTCTTCAAATTCCTCTGATGATT
>CACJCG010000039.1 GCA_902591845.1 uncultured Pelagibacteraceae bacterium | reverse complement strand
TATCCGGAATTTTTTTATTTTTAAATAAACTTTCTATTATATCCTCAATGAAAAGATTTTGACTTTTACTTTTAAAATATGGATTTTCAAATTCATTTAACTTTCTAGATGCATCTAATGACTCAGCTAAATTCATCAAATTTAGGATATGTGAAAAAGCTCTTGTTAATTTAAACGTATTTTTAGGTGATAATTTTTTTACTTCTTTCGAAATTTTTGAAAAAATTCTACTTTTATTTTTATCTGATAAAGTATTTTTTGATAATAATCTAAATTTTTCAACAATTTCAAAAAAAGCTGAACCTTCCTGATCTTTAATTACTCTTCCAAGAAAAGTTCCTAATAATCTAATATCTTCTCTTAAAAGCTTTGTAGGTATTCGCTCATAGTAAAGATCTCTTTTCTTCATTACTTATAATAAATTTTTTTTGTAAAACTCCTCTTACATTTGTTTTTACACTAAAAAAGAATCCTGAATATCTAAATTTTCGCAGATCTGCTTTGCTCATCCCTTTTGTTGCTGTTGAAACATAAAGTTCTTTAGTGTTTTTACCTCCAAATGCACAATTAGTTATATTTTTTGCAGGAAACTGAATTCTGTGAATTAATTTTGCTTTTTTATTAAAAACAGAAATACAAGCACCATGGAAATGAGCTACCCATAAATTTTTATTTTTATCTAAAGTCATTCCATCTGGAGAACCTTCATCAGAAGATAATTTTTTAAATATTTTTTTGCTAACTATTTTATTATTTTTATTTATCTTAATTTTATAGATAGTTTTTTTTGGGCTATCGGTATGGTAAAAATTATACTGATCAATAAACGCTGGTCCATTAGTAATTCTATAATTTTTATCAACTTTTATTAATTTAAAATTTTTATCTAATTTATATAAAGAACCGTTTTCAATTTTTCTTTCCAAATTGTCCATGGTACCAAACCAAAGATTTCCAGCAGGATCAGTTTTCCCATCATTAATTCTATTTAGTTTCAATTTTGTTTCTATCTTTATTGATTTTAAAATTTTTTTTGATTTTAAATTTTGAATTCTTAATTCTCCCTGAAGACCTAAAATAAAAATATAATCTTTGATATGAGCGATAAAACCAATTTCTTTATTTACTTTAAAGATTTTCTTTTTTTTATTTTTAATATTGAAAGAGCAAATTTTCTTTTTTTTAATATCTACAAAATAAATTGAGTTATGTTCACTAACCCATAATGTTCCTTCACCTAAAGTACATCTTAATTTCCAAAGAGGTTTTGGTTTTGATGTTTTTATTTTACTCATTTACTTCAAACTCTTTAATAAAATCTTCATTTGGGTTTATACCAATACCTATATTGTCTGTTACTGATGCATAACCGTTATTGTTTTTAACTTGGTCTAAAATTGAAAATTCTTCCTTTGGCAAATCTGTGATAAAAATATTTTTTTCTGTTGTGTCAAACTCAAGCATAGATTTAGATGGAAATAGTCCGCCTGGCATATCTGGTTGTGCTGTCAACAAATGAAGGTTAACCGCAATACTAACTGCTGAACCCCATACATGATTAATTACTGGTATAAAATTTGCTTGCGCTAATGCTGCAACTTTTAAATACTCCGTAATTCCGCCAAGTCCACAAACCTCTGGTTGAGCTATATCAATACATTTATTTGATATTAATTTATTCCAGCCATATTTGGTAAATTCAGCTTCTCCTCCTGCAATGCTAGTGGAAATTTTTTGTTTTAATTCTCTGTAACCCTCATAATCTTCAGGAGCCACAGGTTCTTCAAACCAATAAATGTCTAGTTCATCCAAACCTTTTCCAACATAAAGAGCATCTTTTAAATTATAAGCATGATTTGCATCAACCATTAATTTGAAATCTTTTCCAATAGAGTCTCTTACAGCTTGAACTAACTTTAAATCCTCTTTTGGACCCAACCCAACTTTCATTTTCATAGCTTTAAAATTTTTTGATTTTATTTGCTTAGACTCTTCTTTGAAAAGTACGACCAATTGATCAACTGATTTTTTTTGTAACATCATTCCATATCCATAAACTGGAACTTCATTGTTGCATTTGCCACCAATAAGTTGATAAAGAGGGGCGTTTGTTTTCTTTCCAAGAATATCCCATAAAGCAATATCCACTCCTGATAATGCTTGAATTGGCATTCCCTTTTGACCACTATCTCTTAAAAGATTGTATACTTTTTGCCAGATATATTCTTTATTTAAAGGGTCTTCACCAATTACTAAAGGCTGTATAACCTTTTCAACAATAAACTTGTTTGCTAAAGCTATATTTCCAGGACCAAAACATTCACCCCAACCTGTTATTCCTTCGTCTGTTTGAACTTCAACAAGATGAGCTGTACGATGTTTATAATACTGTTGTGAGTAACCAAGTTCTTTTTCTAACTCATATTTAAGTACATGACTTTTAATAGAAGTTATTTTCACAATTAATTATATAGCAACTACCTTAGAGTTCTGCTCTCCTAAGTTTTCAATTGATAATTTCATAGTATCGCCTGCTTTTAAAAATTGCTGAGGTTTCATTCCCATACCAACTCCTGGAGGTGTTCCAGTTGTAATTATATCACCTGCTTGAAGAGACATATATTTACTCAAATAAGAGACAATAACATCGACGTTAAATATCATTGTACTTGTATTACCTGTTTGCATTCTTTTTCCATTAACATCTAAACTCATCTTTAAATTGTTAACGTCTGCAATTTCATCTTTAGTAACAAAGTAAGGGCCGATTGGTCCATAAGTGTCGTGGGATTTTCCTTTAACCCATTGACCCATTTTTTCAATTTGCCATTCTCTTTCACTCACATCATTAACCAAACAATACCCTAATATATGATCTTGAGCTTGGCTTTCAGAAATATGTTTTGTTTCTTTTCCTATAACAATTCCTAATTCAACTTCCCAGTCTAATTTTTTAGATCCAGAAACTATTTCAACGTCATCATTAGGTCCAACTATACAACTAGTAGCTTTCATAAAAACTATTGGTTCAGAAGGAACATCAGCTCCAGTTTCAGCAGCATGATCAGAATAATTTAAACCAATTGCAACAAATTTACCTGGCTTAGTAATACAAGATCCTATTCGATCACTTGCAGATAATTCTGGTAAAGAAGATAAATCAGCACTTTGTAATTTAGAAATAGTCTCAAAATTTAAATGATCAGGATTTAAATCTTTAACATGAGAACTAATATCTCTGATTTTGCCATCTTTATCTAAAACAGCTGGCTTTTCGCTTCCTTTTTGTCCTACTCTTAATAATTTCATAATTATCCTTTTGTTATTTGATTATATTGAAATTCCACCATCAACATGAATTGTACTTCCTGTTGTAAATGTTGCATCATCGCTAGCTAAATAAACAGCCACAGCTGCTATTTCTTCTGCCGTACCTAATCTTCCCATAGGTTGTCTTGCTATAAAATCTTTTTTTGCTTGGACAGGATCTGGGCTTTGATTGACCCTATCTTGCCAAGAAGGTGAATAAACTGTACCTGGCGCAATTGAATTACATCTAATATTTTTTTTAACGAAATCTGCTGCAATCGCCTTTGTTAAACCAATCACCGCACCCTTTGTTGTTCCATAAACAAATCTATTCGGAAAACCTTTAAAGCTAGATGCACATGAAGATATATTAATAATACTTCCACCATTTTGTTTAATCATTAAAGGTAAAATAGCTTTGCACATAAAGTACATCGACTTAACATTTACATTAGAGGAAAAATCCCAATCTTTTTCATCACATTCTAATATTGTTCCATGATGAACAAATCCAACAGCATTAAATAAAACATCAACTTTATCTAAAGTTTTAGTAAATTCTAAAATTGCGTTGTTGTCTGTTGAGTCTAACTTTTGCACTTTAATCTCAGGATATTCTTTGTTTAAATCAGCTAAAGTTTTATCATTTAAATCAGTAGCGGTTACATGAGCGCCCTCTTTATGAAATGCTATTGCTGTTGCTTTTCCAATTCCTTGTCCTGCTGCTGTTACGAGAATTTTTTTATCTTCTAATCTTCCGCTCATTTTTTATTTATCCTTTCGATTTCATTATAAAGTGAACTATGATCAGTGTTTCCATGACCATTATCGACAAGGGTTTTATACATTTCTTTCA
>CACJCG010000038.1 GCA_902591845.1 uncultured Pelagibacteraceae bacterium | reverse complement strand
AAGATTAGCTACCAGACATTTAGGTTTGATTGTAGGAAAAGTTGATGTGGAGGAGATATTAGGCAGCATTTTCAATGATTTTTGTATCGGCAAATAATGTTACAGTTTGCTGGTTTTTTTGCATTTTTTTACCTAAAAACGTTGATAATATTGGCTTATTGACAAAAAAATAAGCCTATCTTGTAAATTATTTAATCACCTATAAATTTGACTTATGAAAAATGATTTGTCATTTGATGTAGTAGTAATAGGTGGTGGGCACGCAGGTTGTGAAGCAGCAGCAGCTTCGGCTCGTCTAGGAGTAAACACTGCCCTATTCACTCACAAAATAGAAACTATTGGAGAGATGTCATGCAACCCCGCAATAGGTGGTTTGGGTAAAGGACATTTGGTTAGAGAAATAGATGCCCTTGATGGTGTTATGGGAGATGTAGCAGACAAATCAGGTATACAATTTAGATTGTTAAATAGAAGTAGAGGGCCAGCAGTAAGAGGACCTAGAACTCAATCAGACAGATACCTATATCGCAAATATATGCAAGAAAAACTGCTAAACTATTGTAATTTAAGCGTTTTTTCTGATCCAGTAATAAAGTTTATTTTTAATAAAAATTCAATAAGTGGATTTAAAACCAAAGAAGGTAAGAAAGTTCTATCAAATAAGATAATACTCACAACAGGCACTTTTTTAAATGGTTTGATACATATAGGTGATGAAAGAACTCCTGCTGGGAGATATGATGAAAAACCATCTACAGGTTTGAGTGAACAATTAGCTAAATATGATTTTAAAATTGGAAGATTAAAAACTGGAACACCTCCAAGGTTGGATGCAAGAACAATAAATTTTGAAAACTTAGAAGAGCAATTCGCAGATGACGATCCTTATTTTTTTTCATTCTTAACAAAAAAAAATTTGAACAAACAAGTGTCATGCCGAATGACACATACAAATGAGAAGGTTCATAAAATAATAGAAAAGAATTTATCTAAGAGCGCCATGTACTCTGGAAGTATAAAAGGAGTAGGCCCAAGATATTGTCCATCTATAGAAGATAAGATAGTAAAATTTGCAGATAAAGTTCGACATCAGATATTTTTAGAACCAGAAGGTCTAAATGACCATACAATATACCCAAATGGTATCTCTACATCGCTACCAGCTGAAGTACAACAAGAAATATGTAATAATATCAATGGTTTAGAGAGTGTTACTATATTAAGACCTGGATATGCAATAGAATATGACTATATAGATCCACGTGAATTATTCTTAACCCTTGAAACTAAGAAGATAAGCAATCTTTATCTTGCCGGTCAGATCAACGGAACAACTGGATATGAAGAAGCTGCTGCACAGGGACTTATAGCTGGAATAAATGCTGCCCTGTCCGTTAAAAAATTAGAACCCTTCATACTTGATAGATCTGATGCTTACATTGGTGTAATGATCGATGATTTGGTGACTAAAGGAGTAGCTGAGCCCTACCGAATGTTTACATCAAGAGCAGAATATCGTTTGAGTTTGAGATCTGATAATGCTGATCAAAGGTTAACTCCTAAGGGAATAGAAATTGGTTTAATAGGTGATGAGAGAAAAGACATATATTTGAATAAATTTGAACAAATCAGTCAAATAAATATAAAAATGACCGATTCTAAGATTTCACCATCTAAAGCAGAGAAATTTGGAATAAAAATAGCAAAAGATGGAATATTGAGATCATCTAGTGAAGTTTTAACTCAAAAAGGAGTAAATATGAGTAAAATTAGGGAAATATGGTCTGATATACCTTTTTTTAGTAAAGAAATTGATGAACAAGTGGAAATTAACGCTCATTATAGTGGATATTTAAAAAAGCAAAAAGCTGATATTTTAGCATTTAAGAGAGATGAAAACCTAATTATTCCTGATAAAATCAATTATGATGGACTATCAGGTTTGTCTAATGAGGTAAAAGCTAAATTTAAAGAAATAAAGCCGAAAACAATGGGTCAAGCTCTAAGAATTGACGGAATAACTCCTGCGGCTGTATATATTTTGTTGTCACATGTCAAAAGAAAGTCTATTAAGCATATAGCTTAATGGATCAGGAAATTTTAAATTCTTACTCTAGAATCAATCACTTGAATGTTTCACGTGAAACATTTTTGGACTTCGAAAACTATATATCCATGATTCTTGAAAAAAATAAAAAAATAAACATAATTAGCCAAAATACCGCATCAAAAAAAGCTATAATTGACCGCCATATCATAGATTCAGCGCAAATTATTGATTTTGTTGATTTAAATAGCAATACAACCACAGATATAGGTTCAGGAGGTGGTATGCCAGGTATAATCGTAGCAATTATACTAAAAAATATGAAAAATAATATGAATGTGCACCTTTATGAAAAAAGCTACCATAAAAGCCATTTTTTAAAGGAAGTTTCAGAAAAATTAAATTTAAACACAAAGGTTTTTCAAAAAAATATTTTTGAAATAAAAAATCTAGAAACCGGAACAATAATGTCCAGAGCATTCAAACCAATGCCAGTAGTTTTAGATTTAGTATATGAAAATTTTTCAAAATATAAAAATTTAATTTTTTTTATGGGGAAGAGTGGAAAAAAAGTTTTTGAAAATTCCAAAAAAAAATGGGAGCTGGAGTATATAGAAAAGACAAGTTTAACAAGTAATGATTCATTTTTGATAAATATTAAAAAAATTAAAAAAAAAAATTAAAAAGATTATAAAAATTAATATGCAAATCATTTCAGTCATAAATCAAAAGGGTGGGGTCGGAAAAACTACTACAGTGATAAATCTTGCAGCAGGTTTATCTCGAATAGATAAAAAAATTTTAGTGATTGACTTAGATCCGCAAGGCAATGCTACCACAGGCCTCGGTTTATCTAATATAGATAACTCAAGTGATACAATTTATGGAGTGTTGAATGGAACTAGAGAAATTAGTGACGCGATTAAAAAAACTCAGTTTGAAAATTTAGATATGATCACATCTAATGTGGATTTATCAGGCTTAGAAGTAGAGACTGCTGATGATAGCAATAGAGCATTTATATTAAAGTCCAAATTAGCCGCATATTTAAACAATTCTGGAGTGACTTATGATTATGTATTAATTGACTGTCCCCCCTCTTTGAGCCTGCTGACAGTAATGGCTCTAGTATGTTCAAACTCGTTATTGGTACCTCTTCAGACGGAATTTTTTGCTCTGGAGGGTTTAACTCAACTCATGAAAACAATTGAAAGGATAAAAGTCAGTTTAAACCCAGATTTAAAAATTAGGGGGATACTTTTAACCATGTATGACAAAAGAAACAAGCTGTCTTCACAAGTTGAGAAAGAAGCTAGAGATTATTTTAGTGAAAAAGTTTATTCAACTGTGATACCAAGGAATGTCAGATTGTCAGAAGCGCCATCACATGGAATGCCTGTTTTGATTTACGATAAAACTTGTCCTGGTAGTAAATCATATTTCAGTTTTACTGATGAGTTTATGAATCAAGAATCAAAAATAGGGAGTGCAGCTTAATGGATAAAATTAAAAAAGGGTTAGGTCGTGGACTATCTTCATTGATTGGCGAAACAAAAGTAGAGTCACAAAAAAACCAGATATCAATAAGTGATTTAGTACCAAACAAATTTCAACCAAGAAAAATTTTTGAAGAAACTAATTTAGAAGAGCTAACCAATTCAATTAAAGAAAGAGGCATGATACAGCCAATTATAGTTAGAAAATCAAATGATGATAAGTCTAAATTTGAAATAATAGCGGGAGAGAGAAGGTGGTTAGCAGCTCAAAGAGCTGGACTTCACAATGTTCCTGTCGTTGTCACAGAGGCAGATGATCTGAAGTCTTTAGAATTTGCGATTGTAGAAAATGTTCAAAGACATGATTTAAACCCACTTGAGGAAGCACAAGGATACAAAAGATTAATTGATGAATTTTATTATGATCAAGAAAAAGTTTCAAAATTTATTGGTAAAAGTAGAAGTCATATCACTAATTCTTTAAGACTTTTAACCCTACCTAATGATGTAATAAAATTAATTGAAAATCAAAAATTAACTGCAGGTCACGCTAAAATTATAGTTGGTCTTGATAACGCTAGTTTTGTAGCTGCAAAAATCGTTGAAAAAAAACTTTCTGTTAGACAAACAGAGATTTTTGTTAAAATTTTTAAGAATAAAAAACAGAAATCAGGCTCTGTCAAAGATACGAATATAATTGCACTTGAATTATCCA
>CACJCG010000037.1 GCA_902591845.1 uncultured Pelagibacteraceae bacterium | reverse complement strand
AAAAATGATATTAAAAACATTTTAGGAAATCCACCAATTAAAAGTAAGTTTGATAATGATGTATGGATTTACATTGAGAGAAAACAAACTCAATCTAAACTAAAAAATTTAGGTAGAATGAAAATTTTTAAAAATGATGTTCTTGTTTTAGAAATAGATAAATATGGAATATTAAAAAAGAAAAATTTTTATAATAAAGATGACATGAAAGATATCAAAATTGTGGAAGCAACAACAGAAGCTGGTTTTCAAAAGAATTCATTTATTTATGAATTTATGTCCAGTATGAGACAAAAAATTAATGACCCTCTGGGTCAGAGGGCCAAAAAACGTAAAGAAATTAACCAGCGATAACTGCTAATAATAATAAAGCAACAATATTTGTAATTTTAATCATTGGATTTACAGCAGGACCAGCTGTATCTTTATAAGGATCTCCAACTGTATCACCAGTTACTGCTGCTTTATGAGCCTCAGAACCCTTTCCACCATGATTTCCATCTTCAATATATTTTTTTGCATTATCCCATGCACCACCTCCTGCAGTCATCGAAACAGCAACGAAAAGTCCTGTAATAATTACTCCAAGCAACATTGCTCCTACCGCTGCTAATGCAGCAACTTGTCCACCAATTGATAAAATAATAAAATAAAGCACTACTGGCGAAAGGACAGGTAACAATGATGGAATAATCATTTCTTTGATTGCTGCAACAGTTAATAAGTCTACTAGCTTAGCATAATCAGGTTTTTGTTTTCTTTTCATTATTCCTGGGAATTTTTTAAATTGTCTTCTTACTTCAACAACAACCGCACCTCCCGCTCTTCCAACAGCTTGCATACCCATCGAACCAAAAAGATATGGCAACATTCCTCCAATTAACAAACCAACAACTACATAAGGGTTAGATAAGTCAAAAGTAACTACAATTCCTTCTAATGCAGATCCTGCTTCTTTTGAAAAGTGTTTGATGTCTTCAGTGTAAGCCGCAAATAAAACTAATGCCCCTAAACCAGCTGAACCAATTGCATATCCTTTGGTTACTGCTTTTGTCGTGTTTCCAACTGCATCAAGAGCGTCAGTAGTTTTTCTAACTCTTTTATCAAGATTAGACATTTCTGCAATACCACCAGCATTATCAGTAACTGGTCCGTAGGCATCTAAGGCAACAACCATTCCTGCCAATGCAAGCATAGTGGTTACAGCAATAGCAATACCAAAAAGTCCAGCAATAGAATTTGTAATAAGAATTCCTGCAACAATTATCAAAGCAGGAATAGCAGTTGCCTCCATAGATACAGCTAAACCTTGAATAACATTTGTTCCATGACCCGTTGTAGATGATAAAGCAACAGATTTTACTGGTCTATAACTTGTACCCGTATAGTATTCAGTAATCCAAATTAATAATCCAGTTATAACAAGACCTATAACACCACAATAGTACAAATCCATTCCATTAAAAGATTTATCATTAACTGTATATTCATTAGAAAATCCAATTACATGATCTGTAACAGGCCATAAAATAGCTAAAGATGCTAATGCAGAAACAATGAATCCTTTATATAAAGCATTCATTACATTTTTATTTTTTCCAAGTTTGACAAAAAATGTTCCAATGATTGATGTTAATAAGCATGCTGCACCAATTGTTAAAGGATAGATCATCATATTTAAATCTCCAACAAAGAAAATTGAAGACAGAACCATTGTCGCAACGATTGTAACTGCATAAGTTTCGAATAAATCAGCAGCCATTCCTGCACAGTCTCCTACGTTATCACCAACATTATCAGCAATTACAGCAGGGTTTCTAGGATCGTCCTCAGGAATTCCTGCCTCAACTTTTCCAACCAAATCAGCACCAACATCAGCACCTTTTGTGAAAATTCCACCACCTAATCTTGCAAAAATTGAAATTAATGATGCACCAAAACCTAATGCAACTAAAGCATTTACAATTTCTCTTTCGTCTACGTTGGATTTTAATAATATATAATAATAAACTGCTATAGATAATAAAGCTAAACCAGCAACCAACATTCCAGTAACAGCACCAGATTTAAATGCAACAGAAAGTCCTTGAGCTAGACCTTTTCTAGACGCTTCTGCTGTTCTAACATTTGCCTCAACAGAAACTAACATCCCAACATATCCTGCAATACCAGATAATGCAGCACCTATGAGATATCCAAGACCTACTAATGGACTAAAAGCAATACTTACAATTACTAAAACTACAGCACCAACAATAGCAATAGTTTTGTATTGTCTTGCTAGGTATGCTTTTGCACCAATTTGAATTGCAGATGCAATATCCTGCATTTTTGCATTTCCTGCACTTGAATTAAGAATATTTTTACCAGTTAAAAATCCATATACGATAGATAATAAACCAGCTCCGATTGTGTATAATAGTATTGTCTCGACTGTTCCGCTCATATTAACCTTAAGTTGTTGGTTGTTAAATTTTTAAGCCCGCACAATACAAAAAAAGATAGAAAAGACAATGATTAACTTCTAAAACTGATGAATATAACCTTTAGATTTAGCTTGTATTTGCTTATCTTTTTCATCAAATATAACCGATCTATCTTTACCAGATACAATTTTACCAATTTTAGTTATTTTAATTCCTGATGTTTTGGATGCGTTTTGAATGATTCTAGCTTTATTAACATCTGCAGTAAATAACACTTGATAATCATCTCCGTTAGAAATTAGATTAATTTTATTTAATCTTTGTTTTTTAATCAAGTTACTCAATTTTTTAGAAACAGGTATTTTTTTTTCAAATAAGTGAAAAGATAAAGTTTGTCTATTAATCATTTTTGACAAATCATCAATTAACCCATCTGAAACATCAATCGAACTATTAGCAAATTTTAATAAATATTTTGTTAAATTTATAGGTAAGTTTGGTTTGTAATATTTATCTACAAAGAATAATTTATCTTTATTTTTAAGTTTAGCTTTATTACTTAATGCTTTAAATCCTAAATAGCTATCACCCAAATTTCCAGTAACATAAATATCATCATTTAATTTAGCTTTATTACGATAAATTATTTTCTTTGAATATCCTAATGAAGTAATTGTAAAACTTAGTTTATTTGAAAAGGTTGTGTCGCCACCACATAAATCTATATTAAATTTATTTTGTTCTAATTTGAGTGACTTTGAAATTTTGTATAAATTATTTTTTGTGAACGTTTTTTTACTTCCTGAACCAGAAATAAAATAAAACTTTGGTTTAACACCTTTACAAATTAAATCAGAAATAGACGATCTTAATATTTTTTTTATTACTAAATCAGGTGATTTAAAATTAATAAAATGAGTACCAATATTGTATGTATCTACGGATATAACAACACCTCTTTTTTTATCAAAAAAAACATCGTCATTTAAATTAAGAGCAGATTTATTGTTTTTAGCTATTTTTGAAAAATAATTTTTTATCAGCTCAAATTCATGCATTTTTAGATCTTAATTTTTTTCCAACGTTATCTAATAAAGCATTAAGATACTTTGTTTGTGAATCTTCAAGAAAAAAATTGGATGAATTTAAATATTCTTTAATGATTATATTAATTGATAAATTTGGTTTATACATAAACTCATAAGTTGCTGCTTTTAAAATTGTTTGAAAAACTTTGTCTAATTTTTCAAATACAAATTCATCGCCTAATTTATTATTTAATTCATCTAAAATGAGATCGTTTCTTTCTATCGTCCCCAAAACAATGTCCTTGATAAATTTTTTAAATCTATGTTTTGGAAAATCTAAATCATCACCTTCATTATAAAATTTCCCATATAATTTCTGAATAATTATAACTCTAGGATTATTTTTTGGATTATAATGGGTTCTCATTTTTGAGATAGAACTGAAATCACAGCTTCTGCAGCTTCAGCACCCTTTTTTCTTCTAGCTCTTGCTTGAGCCATATTAAGACAAGTAATTATTCCATTTCCAATAGGTTTTTTACTATCTATAGATAATTTCATTATAGCATCTGTTGATGCTTGAGAAATGAAATCGAAATGTGGTGTTTGACCTTTAATTACACATCCTAAAGCTAAAAAACCATCAAATTTTTTTAAATTTTTTGAGATTGTAACTGGGATTTCAAAAGCACCAGGCACTTTAATAATTTTTATTATATTTTTTTTTGGAATTATTTTTAACGCACTTTTTATTAAGCCTTCAGCGATGTCTTTATAATAATCTGCTACAACAATTAGATATTTTTTTTTCATCAAATTAATTCCTGTTTTGTAATTTTTATACCATAACCATCAAGACCAATAACTTTTTTTGGTGATTTGGTGATTAATATCATGTTTTTAATTTTTAAGTCTTTAATAATTTGAGCTCCAATACCATAATTTCTTATTAACTTGTCATTTCCTTTTTTATAAAAATCTTTGTTTTTATAATCTTTTAAGGTCTGAGTTACTGATTTTAAATTTGAGTCTTTAATAAA
>CACJCG010000036.1 GCA_902591845.1 uncultured Pelagibacteraceae bacterium | reverse complement strand
CACCAGATTTTAGAAATGTTGATAAGCCATTATTAGAAGGACGTATTGAAATTGGATCTGTGTTTATTGGGCAACCTCAACTTTATGCAAGTCTTGTTTGTTTACTTGCATTTTTTGGTTTGTATTGGTTTGTTACTAAAACAGAAACTGGATTAGCTCTTCAAGCAACAGCACAAGATAGACATGCTGCAGAGATTTTAGGAATTCCATCAAATAAAATGTTTGCAATTGGTTGGGCGATTGGACTTGGTTGTGTAGGAGTAGCTGGTGGAATGATGGCAAACTATTTTTTTATTTTTACAGACGTTGGTATTAATTTTGCATTATTTGCTTTTGTTGCTGTAGCATTGGGAGGTTTTGGAAGTATCATTGGATGCCTGTATGCTGGAATAATTATAGGATTAGTTGAGTCTCTTGGTGGATTATTGATCGATCCATCATTTAAACTTTTATATGTATTTGCAATTTATCTTTTAGTTGTGATTTATAAACCTCAAGGTCTGTTTGGTAGGTATTGATGGATAGTAAGCTAGCAATTGCAAAATCAGAACCAATTTGGAATACAAATATTAGAGTACTATCAATTATAGCTGGCTTAATTATACTTTTATTTGCACTTCCGTTGTTTGGGATGAATTCTTTTTATCTGCATTTATTTATTATGATTTTTATGCATGCAGTTATGGCTCAGTCTTGGAATGTTATAGCAGGTTTTTCAGGTCAAATTAGTTTAGGCCATGGAGCATTCTTTGGAATAGGTGCTTATGCAACTTCATTTTTTTATATGGAGTACGGAGTAACACCTTGGATCAGTATATTTTTTGGTATGTTCGTTTCAGCAATTTTTGCTGTCTTAATTGGTATACCAATGCTCAGACTGAGTGGTCACTACTTTGCAATTGCTACTTTATTAATTGGGATAAGTTTCCAAGTAGTTTTTCAAAGATGGGATTTAGTAGGTGCTGCATCAGGATTATGGGTAACAATGACACCAGAGGACTCATGGTCTGCATTGCAGTTTCATACTAGTAAAGCTCCCTATTATTATGTTTTTTTAATATTCTTTTTAATCACATTCTTTTTAGTCTGGTTACTAAGTAGATCTAAATTAGGTTATAGGTTGAGAGCAGTTAGGGATGATCCACAAGCAGCTTTAAGCTTATGTATTAATGTTTCGAATTATAAAATTATAGCTTATGTAATTTCAGCAATAATTATGGCTCCTATGGGTAGTTTGTTTGCTCAATATATTTTAATTATTGACCCAGATAGAGTTTTTAATATTGAGATATCAATTATAGTTTTATTAATCACAGTACTAGGTGGAATTGGAAATGTTTGGGGTCCAATTATAGGTGCTGCAATACTTGTACCAATTTCAGAATATTCAAGAATTTATTTAGGAGGAACGGGAGGTGCTGTTGATTTAATATTTTACGGTTTGATATTGATGATTATTTGTATTTTTCGACCTAATGGTCTGATTTCGTTTATTCCTAAAGATATTTTAGAAAGAAAAAAACAACAATGAAAATATTAACGGTTCAAAATTTAAGTAAATCTTTTGGCGGTATTCATGCAAATAGAGATATTTCTTTTGATGTAGAAGAGGGATCTATTTTAGGAGTAATTGGACCTAATGGTGCTGGCAAATCTACGTTATTTGATTTGATTACTGGTTTTACTAAAGCAGATACTGGAAAAGTTAAATTTTTTGACAAAGATATTTTTGGAATTAGTCCTGATAAAATTAGCAACCTTGGAGTAGGAAGAACTTTTCAAAAACTAAAACCATTTGCAGATCAAACTCTACTTGAAAATGTGATGATAGGTGCATTTGTTAAAGAAAAAGATATTAAAAGAGCAAGAGATAGAGCGTTAGAAATTATTGACTTTGTAGATTTGATTGAGAAAAGGCATCATTTTGCAAAAGAGTTATCCACTGGACAGAGAAAAAGATTAGAGATGGCAAGAGCTATGGCTATTGATCCTAAACTTCTTTTGATGGATGAGGTAACAGGAGGTGTTGATCAAAAAACAATTCCTGGACTTGTTGAGCTTGTTAAAAAATTAAAAAAGACAGGAGTAACAATTATTACAATTGAACATAATATTAATATTATTATGGAAATTTCTGACAATGTGCTTGCTTTAGATCAAGGAAAACGAATTGCATTTGGAGAGCCAAAAGAAATTCAAAACAATAAACAAGTTATAGATGCTTATTTAGGAACATTTGATGCTGCTTGATGTAAAAAATATTGATGTTTTGTATGACGATTTTCAGGTTATCTGGGATGTTTCAATTAATGTAAATAAAGCTGAAATGGTTGCACTTCTAGGACCAAACGGATCTGGTAAAAGTACTGTTTTAAATACTATAAGTAATTTAGTTGAACATAAAAAAGGTTCTATTTCTTTTGATAATACATTAATTTCAAATATTCCAACTTATAGAAGAACTGAATTAGGAATTTCACATGTGCTTGAAAGAAGAAGGGTATTTCCTCATCTTACTGTTAAACAAAATCTTTTATTGGGTGCTTGGCATCCAAAGGCAAAAGAAGAGTTATCACATTCTTTAAACAAGGTTTATAAAATTTTTCCAAAGTTAGAAACTAGATCAGATCAGTTAGCAAAAACAATGTCTGGTGGTGAGCAACAAATGTTAGCTATAGCGAGAGGTATGATGGGTTTACCTAAACTTTTAATGGTTGATGAGCCTTTTTTAGGTTTGTCACCAATGGTTATGAAAGACTTAATTAAGATTTTTAAAAATATTGTTGAAGAAGGAATTTCAATTTTGTTTGTAGAGCAAAATGTAAGATTAGCTCTTAGTATGGCTGACAGAGGTTATGTATTAGAAAGTGGTAGATTAGTTATCGATGGAAAATCGGAAGACCTAATAGATAATGAAAAAGTCACTAAAGTTTTTTTAGGCAATTAACTAAAACGCAGCTAAATCATTATTTAACTTATCAGTGATAAGCATTTTTCCAGGACTATGTGTAATGCAAAATTCAGGTTTAGAATTTTCTAAAACTGACTGTGGAGTTACACCACAAGCCCAAAATACAGGAATTTCATCATTCTTTATAGCTCTTGGAGGATCACCATATTCCGGTTTCATAATATCTTTAATTCCAATTTCATCAGGATTACCTAAATGAATAGGTGCACCATGGACAGCTGGAAATCTTGAACTTATCTGAATTGATCTAATTGTATTTTTTGCATTCAACGGTCTCATTGAGACAACAAGTTTTCCAGAAAATTGCCCTGCAGGTTCACAATCTATCGAAGTTCTATACATTGGTACAATTGTATTGTTTTCTATATGTTGGATTGGTATTCCAGCTTCAATTAAAGGTAATTCGAAAGACATTGAACAACCTAGAACAAAAGTTGTTAAGTCTTGATTCCAATATTTTTTTATATCATAGGGTTCGTCAACTAATTTACCTTTTTCCCAAACTCTATATTGAGGAACATCAGTTCTAATATCTATATCACCCAAATCTTTTAATGAAGGGTCTCCTTTAGTTCCAAACCCAATTAATGGACAAGGTTTAGGATTTTTTTGGCAGAAAGATGCAAAATCCATTGCATACTTACTTGGTAAAATACAAAGGTTACCTTGGACGTATTTATTCGCTGACCCAGCAGTCTGTTCAGTATATTTGTTTTCTCTTATTACTTTACGAGCTTCAACTGGGTCTTGAATATCAAGCATATAAATTAGTATTTAGATTTTTTTGTACCCTCAATAATTTCTTTTAATTCATTATACTCTTCACAATTACAGTTTTCTAATATTTTTAACCTTTCTTTTGCCAAGTTTAATCTATTAGTTGCAACATATAATTCACCCAAATATTCATTTATACCTATATGGTAAGGTTCAATTTCTAAACCTTGTAAATAATATTTTTCACCATTTTCATAATCACCAAGTTTTCGAGTAGTGAACCCTAAATAATTTAAAGTATCAGCTTTGTTTGGTTTTTCTAAGTTTGATTTTAAAAGTAGTTTTTGAGCTTTAGCATATCTTTTTTTTGCTTTCTCAAGCTTTCCCTTTGCTTCATACTTTTTTGCAAACTTTATTGATTGTACTGCCTTATCATAATTAGATTTTACTTTTGTAGAAGTAGAGTCTGATCCTGCAGAAAAAGAGTTTGTTGTAAATACCGTCAAAATCAAAAATACAAATATTTTTTTAATCATTTATAAATTTCTCCATTTTATTTAAAGGTTTTAATTGTAGTCCGTTCTCTATCAAGTTTTTTCTAATTGATTTTGCCGTAGATAACGAACTTTCATTATCCCCATGTATGCATACCGAGTCTATTTCACAAGGGATCTGCTTTCCGCTGTGACAATTAAGTGACTGATTTTTAACCATATTTAATACGTGTTTTTTTGCCTCTTCAGGATCTGTTATAAGAGCGTGAGGTTTTTTTCTAGAAACTAAATTACCATCATCTTCATAATTCCTATCAGCAAAAATTTCGCAAGCTATACGCATGTTCAGCT
>CACJCG010000035.1 GCA_902591845.1 uncultured Pelagibacteraceae bacterium | reverse complement strand
TACCAAGCTGTTTGCTAAAAAAAAATTATAGGAAACTTAATATGATCAATTATTGTCCAATTATCTACTCCTGTTCTAGTAAGACCGTAAGTTATTGTTATAAAATCATTCTTATTTAACCAAATCAAATGTGGAATTAAAATTAATATAAAAACTTCAAGAGTTATTAAATATTTAAAATCAAATTTTCTTTCTTTCTTAAAAAAAATTAAATAAATAAACAAAAGGTCGATGGACACTAACAAATAAATAAATAAATATTTTGATAAGAACCCAAAAGCAGCGAACAGACCTACTAAAAAACAATCTAAGAACTTTATTTCTTTGCTGCTATAAATTTTCCAGGAATAATAAACTGTTAAAGACCAAAAAGGTAATTGACATACATTTACATTAAACTCTGGAGTGGTGAAGTTATAAAAATAAATTGCTTCAATTAATAATACAGAAATTAAGGCTAATACCTTGCTATTAAATATTTCATTTGAAAATTTAAAAACATAATAAAAAGAAACAATTACAAAAATTTGACTCAACAAATAATAAACCCAATCTTGTGATCCAAAAATTTGATAAAAAATCTCTACAAAAAAAGCACTCATCGGTGGATGTTTATTGAATCCCCAATCTAAATTACTTCCCCAAGCTAAAGCTTCAATTGTATCCAGTGGTAAATTGTGATTTGTAAGTGATGGAATCAAAGTCCAAAAAATTAAATGAGCAGTAACAAAAATATAAAAAACATTATCTATATTTTTGTTATTAATGGTCATTTATAAATATTTATATCAATTAAGCTTGCTTGACACCCCTAATTTGCTGAATATACTGCGAGCGATTAAAATTAAGCTATGCCAAAGACTGCCAAAGCAAAGAAAAAAGTATCAAAACAAAAAACTAAAGTTGTAAGTAAGTCAAAACCAGCTGCAGCTAAAGTTGTCTCCAAGGGACCTGTAAAAATTTCAAAAACTTATATTCCAAAAGAAACTGAAAAATATATGTGTGAAAAGCATAAAGTATATTTCAGAATTAGACTTACAGAATGGAAAAAGGAACTGATCAAAGCTAATAATGAAGCCCTTTATAATGGTGGTATGGATGACAATAATATTTCTGCTGACATTGTTGATCAAGCAAATTCCTATATTGATAACAATGTAGAAATGAAAGCAATCAATAGACAAATTAAATTGATATCAGAAATTGATAAAGCATTGAGAAGAATTAGAGAAGATACTTATGGTTATTGCTTAGACACAGCAGAACCAATTGGATTAAAAAGATTAATGGCAAGACCTGTAGCAAAATATACAATCGCAGCACAAGAAAAGCATGAAAAAGATGAAAAGGTTCATGCAGATGACTAAAATGAAAAAAAATTCATCTAAACAAAACTCAATATCCTTCCTTTTTGCAAAGAAATATATTTATTTTTACTATCCTTTCTTCTGGATTGTGTTGTTGTTATATTTATTTTTAAAATGAATAAAAAATTAATCTTAATTATTATTGTAATTGTTGCTATTGAATTTTCAGGTTATGGAATACTTAGTACTATTTACAGACTGTTTGGATAAATTTTAAAGTTTAGGAATTTTTGCATCTTTATCCATAAAACTATAACCTTTAACTACAGCTTCACGATCTGCTATTTCCAAATACCATCTTGCTAAATTTTTATAATTCTTCAATCCAATATCATGCCATTCGTGTCTCGCCATCCACGGCCAAGTTGCAATATCTGCAATCGTATAATCAGAGCCAGCAAGATATTTATACTGTTTTAATCTTTCATCCAATTCTCCATAAATTCTTTTTGTGATTTTAAAATATCTTTCTTCACCAAATTCACTTTTTCCAGGATTAAAATGATGAAATTGATGATGTTGCCCTATCATAGGGCCTACTGTACCTATTTGAGCCATCAACCATTGATTAATAACCAGTCTATCTTTTTCATTATAAAGTTTCCCACTTTTATCTGCCAAGTACATTAATATTGCACCTGACTCGAAAATACTGTTGTTGTTATCTTTATCAATAATTACTGGAATTTTTCCAAAAGGACTTATCTTTGTAAACTCAGGTTTAAATTGTTCATCTTTTCCCAAATCGACTTTGATTACTTTGTACTCAAAACCAATTTCCTCTAACATTATACTAATCTTCCATCCATTAGGAGTGTTAGCAGAAAATAATTCGATCATTTTTTAATTCCAAGTCTTTCTTGCGCAGCTTTGGAAGTTGTTGTGAATTCAAATCTTAATTTCTCATCTGGTTTTGCATATTTAAAACAACCTCTTGCAGCAAGTGCACCTTCATGAAACCCAGAAAGAATTAATTTTAATTTTCCTGGATAAGAACAAATATCTCCAATTGCAAATATTCCATTTACATTGGTTTCGAAGTTTTCTGTATTTACCTGAACAGTTTTTTTATCAATATTTAATCCCCAATCTAAAATAGGACCAAGTTGCATAATTAAACCGAAAAAACCTAAAACATAATCAGATTTAATCTCTTTAATTTCTCCTTCATCATGCTTTATTTTTACACTTTCAATATTTTTATCTCCTACGACCGAATCCATTTGATATTTTGTAAATAAATTTAACTTTCCGTGATCATTAAGTTCTTTTACTTTTTGAACACTCGCTTCTACTCCACTAAAACCTTCTCTTCTATGAATTAAATTTACTTTTGAGCTATTTGATAATTCTATAGCCCAATCTAGAGCTGAATCTCCTCCGCCAAATATTGAAATAGTTTTGTCTTTAAATATTGATTTATCCTTAATTGAATAAAATAAAGAATTTCCCTCAAATTTTTCACACTCTTTTAATGGAAACTTTCTGGGTTCAAAAGAGCCAACACCACCAGCTATTACAATTGCTGCAACATTAAACTCTACTCCACCTGAAGTTTTAACATGCCATCTGTTTTGATTTTTTTTTAATTCTTCTACTCTTTCATTTAAATGAAATTTGACATTGAAAGGTTTAATTTGCGCTAAAAGATTAGTGGTTAACTCTTCACCAGTACATTCAGGCACTGCCGGGATGTCATAAATAGGTTTGTCAGGATAAAGTTCAATACATTGTCCGCCAGCTTTATCAAGATTATCTACTATCTCACAACTCAAACCTATAATTCCAAGTTGATGAGCGCAAAATAATCCTGTTGGGCCTGCTCCAATAATTAATACATCTATTTTATTCATCTAACCTTGCTTTGATGGAATATTTACTTCTAATCCATCCAACTCATCTGAAACTGTTAACTGACAACTTAATCGACTATTATTTTTTGGTTCAAAAGCCTCTTTGCTCATTGAAGATTTAAGAGATTTAACAATGTTATCGTAATCTGAAAGACAATCTGCATGCGCTCCATTGGTAGCGCCTTGAGCTGCATGAGTATCAAAGCCATCAACTTCAAATACTGCTACTCTTGGCCCATTAGCTTTTGATAATTCATTAGCAGCATTTGAGGCAAGCACCCAACTACTATCAGTTGATGTATTGCTTAATTCTCTTGTTTGAATAATTTCTAAATTTTCACTTAATAGTTTTTCATCATACTCATTGTAGACTTCCTGAATCATCTTTAGTGTTGATGGATAAGGCAATTTGTGACCCACTGGAAAATAATTGTTATTCATTGGAACACCTCTGATTAGTAAAGGCATAGGTAATGCTAAAGCTAATCCATTACCAGTCATTCCAGCAATTTTCATTCCTCTTCCAAGCCAACCTGTTTTTTCTTGATAAGGTATTTTGCCGCCTGATTCCATTAAGTTTTGTCCATCAAAATGCGATCTTCCTGTGTAAGGAATGTTTGTTGCATGAACTGCAGCACTTTGATTTTGGTCCCAAAGATTTTTAAATGTTTTTAATGCTGGATGTAAGTCAAAATCTGATGTCAGTTTTAAAGTTCTATCAAGATTAATTTTACTTCTTAATTTTTCAAAATTTTTATCTCCCTTAACAGGAATTGCACATAAACCATCCATTCCACCACGAAGCATAATGATTACTAAATTTTTCTTTGTTCCAGCATTTGCATAAGTTGTTCCACCAAAACCAGCAAAATACAATGAAGTAAGGGCTGTAGTTTTTAAAAAATCTCTTCTCGTTATCTTCATGATCTTAGAAACTCCGGATGATTAAAAAGTAGAGTTTGTTTTTCAACAATTCTATTTTTTTGATTTAAATATTTCATTATCTTATCGGGATTATCAAAATTTTTTTCGACAATATTTTGGTAATATCCTTCATTATTATTTTGCATTTTTGAGAAAGAATGACTTAATTTAGCATAAACTAGTCTTCTTATTATTAGCTCAGGTGAAATCCAATCATCAGAATGATCAGACCAACCATTTGGTTGTTTTGCTCTATAAGGATGGTGACCAATGTTTCTCAATAGTCTTTCAGGAGATCTTTGTTTTTTTGTTGGTTGTGTTCCTAATTCATAAGAACCCATTTCTTCGGGAGATGGAGGCCATTGTAAATCTCCTAATTTTGCAACTTGAATAAACCAATTTTCAGGTGTTTGAAATTTTTTATACTTATCATTATATTCAAACGCTACTTTAATCGCTGCTTTATGAATCTCTGTAAGATTTCCATCTGATCTTTCAAAAGCATTGATGATAGGTTGCTTCATCTCTTTTGTGGGTTCATCTGTAATTAAATATCTACAAAGTCTTTCAGCAACAAAATCTCTACAATTAGGATGGTTTACTAGATCTTTTATAACTACAGCTAAAGTTTTTTTTCCACTTTTATATTGTTTTCCTAAAACATTTTTTTTTCCAGGCTGGTGGTATTCAGAATTAAACCAAACATTCCCTGTTTCTAATCTTGTTTTACTCCATCTTTGTTGCCATCCTGTCATGATATAAGCAAGCTGAATTACATCTTCTTGAGTATAACCAGCTTTTGGCGAAACAGTATGAAGTTCTAAAAGTTCTCTAGCATGATTTTCATTAA
>CACJCG010000034.1 GCA_902591845.1 uncultured Pelagibacteraceae bacterium | reverse complement strand
AATTTTTGGATAAATTTAAAAGATGAAGAAATTCCTTCCTCTGACCATTGTACATCCTTTTCGGGAGGGCTATCGGATAAAATAAATAATCTAGCTGAGTCAGCACCATAATTTGAAATTATATTTTCAGGATCAATTGTATTTTTTTTTGATTTAGACATTGATTCTGAAGGTCCAACGATTACTTTTTTATTTTTATCATTCAATAAAAATTTTTTTCCATCAATTGTTTGTACCTCATCAGGACTTAACCAGTTATTTTCTGAATCTTTGTAGGTTTCGTGGCAAACCATTCCCTGCGTAAAGAGTCCCTCAAACGGTTCCATAATATTAAATTTTTCATTTTTTTTTGATAGAGCTCTAACAAAAAATCTTGAATATAGTAAATGTAGTATCGCGTGCTCAACCCCACCAATATATTGATCTACAGGCATCCAATAATCGATGTCATCCTTTTTAAAACCGTAAGTTTCTTCTTTGGGTGAGCAAAATCTTAAATAGTACCAAGATGAGCAAACAAAAGTATCGAGAGTATCTGTTTCTCTGATTAGTTTTTTTCCGTCAATTTCTATTTCTTTCCAATTTTTCTGACTATCAAGAGGGTTTCCTTTAACATTTAAATCTATATCTTTAGGTAATTTAACAGGAAGCATTGATTCTGGTATAGGATACACTTTGCCATCTTCGTCATAAGCCACAGGTATTGGGCATCCCCAATATCTTTGACGAGATACTCCCCAGTCCTTTAATCTATAATTTATTTTTTTCTTTCCAAAATTTTTTTTTTCTATCAACTCAATAGTTTTAATAATTGACTCATCTGGTGCATTTAGACCATTTAAAAATTCAGAGTTAATTAAAATACCAGGACCTGGGTAAGCTTCATTATCAACTTTAAAATTTTCATTTTCATCAAAAGGTCTTACAACTGTTTTAATTTCAAGATTATATTTTTTTGCAAAGTCAAAGTCTCTTTGGTCGTGTGCTGGACAACCAAATACAGCACCAAAACCATAATCCATTAAAACGAAATTAGCAAAATATACAGGAACTTTATCATTGGGATTTAAAGGGTTAATTGCCAAAAGATTTGTTTTAAAGCCAATTTTGTCTCCAACAGCAATAGCCTCTTCTGTAGTGCCCGTCTTAGAACACTCTTCTTTAAATTTTAAAAAATCTCCATTATCATTATAAAAATTGGATATTTCATGATCTATTGATATTGCTAAAAAAGAAAAACCAAAAAGTGTATCAGGTCTTGTAGTGAAGCATTTTATTTTATCAACTGGTAAATCTCCTTCTATTTGAAAATCGATTTCGCATCCAAAGGATTTACCTATCCAATTTTTCTGCATAGTTTTTACTTTATTGGGCCAATTATCTAATTTTTCTAAGCCATCTAATAATTCTTGAGAAAATTCTGATGTTTTAAAAAACCATTGACTCAATTTTTTTCTTTCTACAGTAGCGCCAGATCTCCATCCTTTACCGTCAATTACTTGTTCGTTGGCTAAAACAGTTTCATCTTTTGGGTCCCAGTTAACATAATTTTCTTTTCTATAAACCAAATCTTTTTCAAGCAGTTCTAAAAAAAATTTTTGTTGGTGCTTATAATAATCATCTGAGCATGTAGAAATTTCTCTATCCCAATCAATTGATAGACCTAACCTTTTAAGCTGAGATTTCATTGATGAAATATTTTTTTCAGTCCAGGATTTTGGATCTAAATTATTTTCTCGTGCAGCATTCTCAGCTGGCATTCCAAAGGAATCCCATCCCATAGGATGTAAAACATTAAATCCATTAAGTGATTTGTATCTTGCCAAAACATCACCAATTGTATAATTTCTAACATGTCCCATATGAATTTTACCAGAAGGATATGGAAACATTTCTAAACAATAAAACTTTTCTTTTTCTTTATTTTTTGTAGTTTTAAATAATTTATTTTTATCCCAATAATTTTGCCAATATTGTTCAATTGATTTAAAGTTATATCTATCCACAGTATTTTATATTTAGTAAAATTAATTTTGTTTCTGATTTCCCGAAGGATTATATTCTTTAAAGTTTTTATCTTTGTTTTGTTTTTGATAAATAGCTGCTTGTTTTAGTATTTCACTTCTTAGTTCATTTTTTAATACTCCATCTTTTTGAGAAACTTTACAACTCATTTCAGACCTACAATTTTTATAAAAAACATTAATATCAATTGCATCAGATCTGATTTCATTTGTTAAAAATCTAACAATCACTTTAATCGATTCCTCTGAGTCATTACTAGAATACCAATCTGTAATGATAATACCTCCGCTATAATTTGCAGATGTTAAAGGCATAAAATCTATAATATCTAATGTAGCCCTCCATAATTCATTTGAGCTTGCGAATTCAAAATTACCACCTCTTCCGTTACCTCTAATTTTATCTATTGTGTTATCTAATCTAAAACCTCTACCTTCCTCCAAGTTTTTTTTAACTCTTAATTTGGGATCAGGAGGATACTTTTTGGCATCTGCTCCAGGAAGCTTTCCGCCACAGGAATTAAGAAACAAAAGTGTACCTGATAAAAATACGGTAAGTTTTTTAGTTAGATTATTAATCATTCTTTAAAGTATTGAATTAACACTTATTTAGCTAGTATATTTGGTCTTTTAGTAAAAACGCCAGTAAAATCAATAAAAAATATGTTGCAAAAATACAACATATAAGGTTTTTTTTCATAAAATTAGCCAATTAAAACCTAAAACAAGGGAACAAATGTTAAATAACCTGTGTTTATTATTAATAATAACAATTTAAATAAGGAGTAATTAATATGAACAACTTTAAAAAAATTGGATTATCAGCATTAGCTGGTTCTCTAGTTGCAATGTCAGCACAAGCTGGTGACATGAGTGTTACTGGTTCGTCAGCGATTTATATCGCTAACAGTGATGAGAATGCAAAAACTGGTTACTCAATGTCTGATAGTGTGACTTTTTCTGGCTCTACAGAACTTGATAACGGTTTAACTTACTCATTTAGCTTAGAGCTAGATGGTGACGCACAGTCGCAAAAAGTTGACCCTGCTGCAGCTTCAGCTACAGCTACAGGTTCAAACGTTGTAGACAGTCACAGCATCAAATTATCATCTGATTCTTTTGGTACATTAACTTTCGCTGGTCACGGTGGAACAGGTGTACTTGACGGATGGGATGACGTAACACCTAACGCTTATGAAGAGTCTTGGGATGTTGTATCAGGAGCTGATGCATCAAGAGTAAATGGTACTACAGCTGATAACAGCTGGGGATATGTATCACCATCATTCTCAGGTGCTACAGTTAGAGCTTCGTACTACACACCATCATCTGGAAATGCGAGCACATACACTGACTTAGGTATTAGTATTTCACCAGAAATGGTTGAAGGTCTAGAAGTTGGTGCAGCTTGGGGTACATCTGAAGCAACTGCAGGTACTGAATTCGATGAGTCTACTTTCTACATTAAGTATGCTTATGGTCCAGTAACTGTTGGTTACCAAGAGTCAGAAATCGACGCTCCAACAGCTACAGATTCTGATGAGTCACAAATGTTTGGTATTAGTTACGCAGTAACTGATAGCTTCTCAATCTCATACAGTGAATCTTCGTTTGACTTAGGTTCAACTACTACAGACCAAGAGTCTGATGGTATTTCTGCTTCATACACAATGGGTGGAATTACTGTAGCAGGTGCAATGAACTCTACAGAAAATATCGCTGGAGACACAAATACTACAGCTGATAAAGATGCTTATGAAATGAGTATCTCATTTGCATTCTAATTATTAGTTAGAAACAAATTATAAAAGGGCCCCTTTATAGGGGCCTTTTTTTTATTCAAAATAGGATATTCCAGCAAAATCAAGGGTATTTAATAGTTTTAGATTTTTAAGATTTTTTTTCGAAACACCTCCTAGAGCAACAGTTTTCTTACGTGTCAAACGAGTTAATAGTTTAAATTTATTGAGACCCATATAATTTTTATTTTTCTTAAATAAAGAAGACAAAAATATTGTATCGACATTTTGATTTTCCTTTACTCTAATTTCTTTTAGATTATGAGCAGAACCAATTATTTTGAAATTTTTTCTATAAGAATAAGATAGGTGTTTAAAGGTATTATTAAAAGCTGGAATATAAGCGCCATCTAAATTTAGCTTTAACGCTAATTTAATGTTATTTGATAAGTAAAATCCAAGTGATTTTTTCTTGCAATACTTTTTTATTTTTAAAATGAGTTTCTCGTCTAATGACTTTGAGGAATAATTTCTATAAATTATAATAGTTTGTTTATCTTGATTATCGATATTGTTTGTTTCAAACTTATTTATAAAGTAATATTTTTTAATCATATTTATATGCATAACTCTGTTAAAAATTTAATTGCTATTGAGAATAATATTAAAACTTATCTTAATAAATTAAATATTAATAATAACCCAAAAATAGTTGCGGTTTCCAAAACTTTTAAAATAGATAAAATATTACCTTTGATTGAGCATGGTCATATACATTTTGGTGAAAATAAGGTTCAGGAAGCAGTTGAAAAATGGACTGAAATTAAAAAAATAAATTTACAATTAAAATTACACATGATTGGAAAATTACAAACAAACAAAGTAAAATTTGCAGTTAAAATATTTGACTATATTCATTCAGTGGATAGTAAAAAACTTGCAAAAAAAATCTTAGATGAACAAAATAAATTGAATAAAAAAATTAAAATATTTTTACAGGTTAATATTGGTGATGAAATTCAAAAATCTGGTGTTGATAAAACTGATGTGAAAGAATTATTTAATTACTGTAGAGAAATTGGTTTAGATGTAATTGGTTTGATGTGTATACCACCATTAAATATAGATTCAGAAGTTTCTTTTGAGGCGATGAAAAATTTAAATCAAGAGTTAGGTTTTACCGAGCTTAGCATGGGTATGTCTTCAGATTTTCTCATAGCTTCAAAACACCAATCAACATATGTTAGAGTAGGCTCTAGTATTTTTGGTCAGCGTCTCTA
>CACJCG010000033.1 GCA_902591845.1 uncultured Pelagibacteraceae bacterium | reverse complement strand
CCTGAAGGACAAATAGCGGATGCACTATTATTTTTAATATAAACTTCTGCCTCTACTGTTGGATTTCCTCTGCTATCAAAAACTTGACGTGCTTTTACTTTTAAAATTTTACTCACTATTTTTTAATTAGATTATCTATATCTTGTAATTGTTTTAATAGATTCTCTAATTTATTCAATGGTACCATGTTTGGTCCATCTGATGGAGCATTATCAGGATCTTGATGCGTTTCAATAAATACACCAGCAACTCCAACTGCAACAGCTGCTCTTGCTAAATATTCAACAAATTCTCTTTGACCACCAGAGGATTCTCCTTGGCCACCTGGTTGTTGAACGGAATGAGTGGCATCGAAAATTACTGGATAACCATTCTTTGCCATAATAGGTAATGATCTCATGTCAGAGACTAAAGTGTTATAACCAAAGCTTGCACCTCTTTCAGTTACTAATATTTTATCATTTCCGGACTCTGAAATTTTTTTAGTTACATTCGCCATATCCCACGGTGCTAAGAACTGACCTTTTTTTACATTTATAATTTTATTTGTTTTAGCTGCAGCAATTAAAAGGTCTGTTTGTCGACATAAAAAAGCTGGGATTTGTAAAACATCAACATGTTTTGAAACAATTTCACATTGATCAGCATTGTGAATATCTGTTAAAATAGGAACATTCAATTCCTTTTTAATTTTGTCAAATACAGGAAGTGATGCATCTAATCCTGCTCCCCTTTTGCCTTTTAAACTTGTTCTGTTCGCTTTATCAAATGAAGTTTTGTAAATAAATCCAAGACCAAATTTTGATGTAATTTCCTTAATTTTTCCAGCCATATCAATTGCATGTTGTTCTGTCTCTAACTGACATGGACCTGCAATAATACAAATCTTATTGTTGTTTGAAATTTCTATATTTTCACAATTTACTTTAATCGCACTCATCTATGATTTTTTGCTGCTTTGATAAAAGAAGAGAATAAAGGATGTGGGTTCAAAGGTCTAGATTTAAATTCAGGATGAAACTGAACTCCTATAAACCAAGGATGATTTTTAAGTTCAATTATCTCTGGAAGCTTATGATCTGGAGATAAACCTGAAAATATTAATCCTTTCTTCTCAAATTTTTCTTTATATGAAATATCCACTTCATATCTATGTCTATGTCTCTCTTTAATTAATTTAGATTTATAAATATCTCTAATTTTAGATTTATCTTTCAAGATTGCATCATAAGAACCAAGTCTCATAGTGCCTCCTAAATCTTTATCTGTTCCTTTAACTTTTCTGCCACTTTTCTCCCATTCGTGCATTAAACCGATAATATGAACTCCGCCCTTATCAAACTCAGAAGAAGTTGCTTTTTTAATCTTTAATAGATTTCTAGCAAATTCAATTATAGCCATTTGCATTCCATAACAAATTCCAAGGAATGGAATTTTATTTACTCTTGCATGCTTTATCGCTTCAATTTTACCTTCAGTTCCTCTTTTACCAAATCCACCTGGAATTAAAATTCCTGAAACATTTTTAAGTTTATTTTTTATTTCTGAAACTTTTAATTTTTCAGAATCTATTCTTACTAAATTAACTTTAAGATTATTGAATATTCCTCCATGAGTAAGTGCCTCATCTAAAGATTTGTAAGCATCTTTTAATTCAACGTATTTACCAATAATTGCGATATTAATATGTCTTTTTGTATTTAGAGTAATTTTAGTTATTTTGTTCCAAGGTTTTAAATTTGCAGGTTTTTTTGATTTTAATTTAAAATAATTTAAAACTTGAATATCTAATTTTTGATTAAAAAAACTTATTGGTGCTTCATATATAGTTTTAACGTCAACTGTTTCAATTACATTATTAATATCTACATTACAAAATAATGAAATTTTCTTTCTATGCTCTAAAGGTATAGGTCTTTCTGATCTGCAAATTATTATATCTGGTTGAATACCAATGCTTCTTAATTCTTTAACAGAGTGTTGAGTTGGTTTTGTTTTTATTTCATCTGATGCTTTCAAGTATGGTACTAATGTTAAATGAATAAATAATGCATTCTTTTTACCAACATCGTTTGCAAATTGTCTTATTGCTTCTACAAATGGTAAGCTTTCTATATCTCCTACTATTCCACCAATTTCACAAATTACAAAATCTTCTTTAGAAGTGTCGTGTTTTATAAATTCTTTAATTCTATCTGTGATATGAGGAATAACTTGAACTGTTTTACCTAAATAATGACCTTTTCTTTCTTTTCTAAGAACATCACTATAAATTTTTCCAGTTGTAATGTTATCTGTTTTCTTTGCAGTAACACCTGAAAATCTTTCATAGTGACCTAGATCTAAATCTGTTTCAGCCCCATCATCGGTTACAAAAACTTCTCCATGTTGAAACGGACTCATTGTTCCTGGATCCACATTTAAATAAGGATCTAATTTTCTTAAACGAACTTTGTAACCTCTTGATTGTAATAAATATGCTAACGATGCTGAAGAGAGACCTTTACCAAGGGAAGAAACCACGCCGCCAGTGACAAAAATATATCGCGCCATGGAAGTATCTTATAGCGAATAAAAAATGAATTGAAAAGGATTAATTAATTATTTTCTGGAATTGAAGGCGTGTCTTCAGTTTTTTCCTCAACTGTATCTAATACTGAGCCTGTGGGGGTAAGTTCTGCTCTAGAAATTATTGTTAGAGCTAAACTACAAATAATAAAAAGCGTTGCTACGATTGCAGTGGCTTTTGTCATGAAGCTGCCAGCTGATCTAGATAACATAAAATTTTCTTGGGAAACTCCAATACCAAGAGCACCTCCTTCTGATTTTTGTAATAAAACCAAAAGAACTAAAATAACTGCAAGTATGACGTTAATTACTAATAATAAAGTTTCCATGTGGGTCTAATTAATGGTTTTTTTAATTATATCAATAAATTTTTTTGGAATTTGTGATGCGCCTCCTATCAAAAAACCATCAATGTTGGGAATTTTTTTTAATATACTTACGTTATTAGTATTTACAGATCCACCATATAAAATTTTAGGATATTTTTTTACAAATCTACTTTTAATAAATGAAATAGTTTTATTTAAATCAGCTTCTTTTGGAATTACACCTGTTCCGATAGACCATACAGGCTCATAGGCTATAATAATTTTAGATTTATTCTTTATCGATTTTAATCCTTTTTCAATTTGTTTTTTTAAAATTTGATTAGTTTTTTTTTGTCTTCTTTCTTTCAAAGTTTCACCAATACAAAATATAATTTTCAAGCCTGATTTAATTGCACTTTTAATTTTTAAATTAATTAGATTGTCTGTTTCTCCTAACTGCCTATTTTCTGAGTGTCCCAAAATAACAAACTTTGCTCCAACATTTTTAAGCATGGTAGAATTAACTTGGCCAGTGTGCGCACCATAGTCATAGCTATGATGACAATTTTGGGCACCAACCTTTATTTTTGTTTTTTTAAGTCTTCTCGATAATGGACGAATTAATGTATTTGGTGGGCAATAAACTATTTTAATCTTATTATTTTTATTATTTTTTGAAAACTTTATTACTTTATCAAGTGAATTTAGAGTTCTTAAATCACCGAACATTTTCCAATTAGCTACAAAATATATATATTTGTTTGTCATAATTGACTTTTTAATCTATAGATTTGTTTTTTACAGATCAATAAATTTATAACGCTATGATTGAAAAATTAAAAAATTTAGGGTGGAGACAGTTTGGCGGATTATTTGTAATTGCATTCATTATATTTGCTTTTGTCTTTGGTGGTTTTGGGGGCGGTTTTAGCACTAATAATCAAAACAATATTGCAAAAATTAATAAAACAAATGTTACAACGCAAGAATTTATTGATTATGTTAATCAAAGTGGAATTTCACAAGAAGCTGTTAGAGATAATTTAGACAATAATATTATTGAAGAACTATTATCAGGTTTAATTTCAACCAAACTAATTGATTTAGAAATTCAAGATTTTGATCTTTCAATAAACGAAAGAACAATTCTTAAAAATATTAAAGAAAATAAAAATTTTCATGATGAAAATGGTGTTTTTCAAAGAATTAAATATGAAAAATTTTTACTTTCAAACAATTTATCAGCAACAATGTTTGAGCTACAATTAAAAAATAGAGAATTACAAAAACATTTATTTGATTTTATTGGTGCAGGAACAGTGACTCCGAATTTTTTGATAGAAAAAAAGTTTGAAGAAAATAATAAATCTTTAGATATTGAGTATTTTGATATGGAAAATCTATATAAAACAAAAGATGATTACACAGTAAATGAAATTGAAGCATTTATTGATGAAAATAAAGATCAATTAAAAAGAGAATATATAGATTTTAAATATGTGATTTTAAATCCAAAAAATCTAATTGGAATTGAAGAATTTAATCAAGAGTTTTTTGATGAAATTGATTCAATTGAGAACAATATTTCTCAAGGAATTACATTTGACACTATATTAGCAGATATTAATGTTGACATTATTGAAGTAAATGAGTTTGCGCCTAGCTCTAGTAAACAAATTAATGAAGATCTAATTTATTCTAAGAAAGCATCTAAAATGGACTTGATAGAAAGTGGTGATAACTTTTTACTTTATAATATTAATAATCAATATGATCGAGCTCCAGATTTAAATGATGAAATCATTAAAGGAGAATTAGTTGAGTTAATATATCAAAAAGGTAAATTTGATTATAACAGAGAAATTATAGAAGAAATTCAAAAAAAGAAATTTGATAATTCAAAATTTGAAGAACTAGCAGGATCAAATAAGGAATATTCTTCTATTAATTCTATAGAAGATGATCAATTAATTGACATTAATTCAGTTAAAATGCTTTATGCACTACCTATAAACTCTTTTGCTCTAGTGAACAAAGAAGATAAAATTTATTTAGTAAAAATTACTGGAACAAATAAAAATTCATTTAACAAAACTGATGAAAAATATCTTAAATTTGTAAATAGCCAAAATACGAATAACAGAAAAAGCATATTACAATCATATGATCAATTACTTAATAATAAGTATCAGGTTCAATTAAATCAAAAAACTATTGATAGAGTTAAAAATTATTTCAAATGATAATTAATCGAAGCTTCAAAGATTTTAAGTTTCGACACAGAAGCAAAAAAAATCAAATCATCTTTACTAAAAAGAAAGTAAAAAATGATGAGGAAGTATTAAATTTAATTGATAATTTTCTAGATGAAAAAAATAGTTTTATTTTTGAATCTGTTGAAAAAGGAAAAATTAAAGGCAGATACACAATATTCGGTAAAAATCCTGAT
>CACJCG010000032.1 GCA_902591845.1 uncultured Pelagibacteraceae bacterium | reverse complement strand
ATATGTTGTAGAGAGATGTTTTAGTCTCTTATTGCGTAAGCTTTAACTCCAACTTCCGCAACATCAGTACCAAGTTTTTCAGCTTGAGCGCTAATTCTAAGACCAATAGTTTGTTTAAGAACTCTAAAAGTGATGTAAGAAAGTATAAAACTGAACAAGCATACTGCAATTACACCAGTTAATTGAGTTCCAAAATTTGTATCTGGGTTGCTAATTGGAACAATTAAAGTGCCAAATATTCCTGCAAACATATGTACAGGGATTGCACCTACTACATCGTCGATTTTTTTACTTTCTAAAAATTTTGTTCCAAAGTACATAATTAATGATCCTATAGCTCCAATTACAATTGCTAATACCGGACTTGGAGTTAAAGGTTCAGCTGTGATTGCAACTAATCCAGCTAATGCACCATTTAACATCATAACAATATCGGTTTTTCCACCAAGCAATCTTGTTACAACTGCTGCAGCAACTGTACCAGCAGCACCTGCTAAATGAGTATTAACTGCAATTTTACTAATTGCATTTACATCATCAAAAGTTCCCATAGCTAATTGGCTAAAACCATTAAAACCAAACCAACCAAACCAAAGTAAAAAAGTTCCAAGTGTTACTAATGGAATTGAAGATGCAGCAAACGGCACTAAAGATTTAGTTTCACCTGATTTTGAAAATCTTCCTTCTCTTGCTCCTAATACTATTACTCCTGCTAAAGCAGCAGCTCCACCACAAGCATGAACTAAAGTTGAACCAGCAAAGTCAGAGAAGCCCGAAGTTGCTAACCAACCTCCACCCCACTGCCAACCCATTGAAATTGGATAAATGACTCCAGCCATGATTGCAGCGAAAATAAAGAAAGGCCAAATTTTAATTCTTTCAGCCACAGCTCCTGAAACTATAGAAGCTGTTGCACATACAAACATTGTTTGAAAGAACCAGTCTGAATAATCTGAATAACCAGTAGCTAGTTCAGAAGAATCACTCCACATTGAGAAAGTTCCAATAAATCCACCTTCTGGAATACCGTAAGCTAAATTATAGCCACATAGAAAAAATATTAATGAACAAATTGCAAATTTACCAATGTTTTTGGCCGCAATTGTTGATACACTTTTTGTAGTTACTAATCCACTTTCAAGCATACAGAAACCTGCAGCCATAAAAGCAACTAATACACCACCTAAATAAAATCCAAGTGAATTAAAAATATATTGTCCCTCAGCTGACATTGTTGTTTCTGCTGAAGCAAAGCTAGATAAGTTTAATAAAGTTATTAAACTTATAATAAAAGTTTTTAAAATATGAGTCATTATCTCTCCTTGTTAAAAAGTGTTTTTTTTATAAACAATTTTGAAATAAAGAATTGCTGATAGGTCAAAAGAGTTATGCTGTATAAGCATGTATAAATAAAAAGGCCCCAGAAATGGGGCCTTTAGTTAACTAACTAGAGAGAGAGATTTTAGTTAATTCTTTTTATTAGAGGCTCTTCAATGAGATAACGACATGGAGATCGAAGAGCCTCTATATTGCATGCAATTAGTCACGTATTGCGTATGCTATTACTCCCGTTTCTGTAACGTCAGTACCTTTGGTTTCAGCTTCTTTACTTAATCTAATTCCAAACGTAGCTTTCATTATTGACCAGACTATATAGGATACAGCAAACACAAAAATGTTAATTGATAGTACACCGATTAATTGTGCACTAAAAGTTGCATCAGCGTTTGTTATTGGCACTGCTAATGTTCCCCAAATTCCAGCAAACATGTGAGCTGGAATTGCACCTACAACATCGTCAAGTTTGAAACTAAATAATAATTTAGTTCCAAATACTACGATCAATCCACCAACAGCTCCAATGAAAATAGCTGCTAAAGGTGATGGCGCTAATGGTTCAGCTGTAACAGCTACAAGACCACCAATTGCTCCGTTTAACATTTGAATTACATCTGTTTTACCAAACATTAATCTTGTGATTATCGCAGCAGCCATAACACCACCACAAGCTGCAAGATTAGTATTAATAAATATACTTGATACAGCAACTGCATCATCAAATGTTCCAATAGCTAGTTGAGATCCACCATTGAATCCAAACCAACCTAACCATAATATAAATACTCCAACAGTTACTAATGGAATTGAAGAAGCAGCAAAAGGTTTAATTGCTTTCGCCTCACCTTTACTATCAAATCTTCCATATCTAGCACCTAACAACATAATACCTGCTAAAGCAGCTGCACCACCAGTCGAGTGTACTAATGTCGAACCAGCAAAATCAGAGAAGCCTAGTTCAGCTAACCAGCCTCCACCCCATTGCCAACCCATAACGATTGGATAAATTACTCCAGCTAAAATAGCTGCGAATAAGAAAAACGGCCATAGCTTAATTCTTTCTGCCATAGCACCTGAACAAATTGAAACTGTTGTTGCACAGAATACCATTTGGAAGAACCAGTCTGATCCATCAGCATAACCTGTATCAACTGCACTTGCATCTGACCAAGGTGTAAATGTTCCAATGTATCCTCCTTCAGGAATTCCATAAGCTAAATTATAACCAAAAAGCCAAAACATAATTCCGGCAATTGAATATAGACCTATATTTTTAGCACAAATTACTGATACACTTTTTGAAGTTACCATACCAGATTCTAGCATCGCAAAACCTGCTGCCATAAACATGACAAGGAAACCACAAATTAAAAATAGAAGCGAGTTAAATATCGCTTGAACTTCTCCAGAGACAGTTGTCTCTGCCATACCTGCACTACTCATGTTTAATAAAAAAATTAAACTAAGAAGCGGTGCTGATATTTTTTTTATTATTTTAGTCATTAGACCTCCACTTGTTTAAGAGGTGTCTTATAGTTTTATTAATTATTAAAACTAACGCTGATTAGGAAAATTGGCTATGCAGTTTTTGCATATAGTAACAGCCCTAAACGTGTTTTTAAAACGTTAGGGCTGTTAAAAAAAAATATTATCTGTTGAATACTTCTTTTAAAGCTTTAGCTGGTAAGAATTTTACCTTTTGAGAAGCAGCAATTTGAATCTGCTCACCCGTTCTTGGGTTTCTTCCAACTCTTGCTTTTCTCTTAGCTACTTTGTACGTACCAAACCCAGCAATTTTTACTGAGTCATCACCTTTTAGAGCATCTAAAATAGTGTTGGTAATTGTATCAAAAGTTCGCTCAGCATCTGCTTTACTCAAATTTAATGAGCCAGAAAGCTTAGCAATTAGTTGTTTTTTGTTCATTTTAGCTCCGGTTTTGTTGGTTAATATTTATACTTGTCATAAACGTTGATAAATCAAGCTTTTTTTTAGTGTTAAGTTTTTTAAAAGACACAATATCTTGTAATAATAAAAATAAACCTTGGTTTTATTGACTTTTTTTAACTTTTTAAAATATGAATTATCTAAATAAACCTAGGTCTTTTAGATCATTAAATGTGGTGAAAAACATCAATGATAGCAACAAAAACAATCCGATTCGAAAAAAACCTTCTTGAGTTTTTTGAGACAAAGGCCTGCCTAAAACTTTCTCAAATGCATAAAACATTAAATGTCCTCCGTCTAACATTGGTATTGGAAATAGATTAATAAGTCCTAAACTTATTGAAATATATGCCATCATGCTAATGAAAGCTAACACCCCAAACGTAGCAACTTGTCCAGAAATTTTTGCAATTCTAATTGGACCTCCCAATTGAGAAGTATCTGCCTTACCTAAAATCATTCCTCCGATGTATTTTAAAGAGGAAACGCTCACAAAATAAACTTCATAGCCAGCATGATATAAAGCCTGTGCTGGTCCTAACTTAACATGGTTAACTTTATTATTATAGGCACCAAGCTTAATACCAACCATTCTCTTGTTAATTTTATTTCCCAACCCATCATCGCCCTCAACTATGTTTGGCTTAATTTTTAAAATTAATTCATCGTAAGATCGTTTAACTTTAAAGTCTATAAAGTCCCCAGTTGACATTGTAATAAACTTAGAAACTTCCATAATGCTTTTAACTTCATTTCCATCTATTTCTAAAATTATATCTTCAGCTTTTAAACCTCCAACCATTGCAGGACTATCATCTTGAACTTCATTTATAACGGCAGGGGTAAAATCTTTACCTATAAAGGTATAAATTGAGAAAAATATCACTAAAGCTAATAAAAAATTTGCTAAAGGGCCACCGAATACAATTAAAACCCTCTGGTATAAAGGTTTTAAAATAAATAATTTTTCTCTTTCTTCTTCATTGTACTTTTCTAAAATTTCTTGATGATCAGCTTGAGAATAAACGTTTCTATCTCCAAAAAATTTAACATATCCTCCTAAAGGAATTGCACATATTTTCCATCTTGTACCTGATTTATCATTCCATCCAAATAATTCTTTACCAAAACCAATTGAAAAATCTGTGACACCTACTCCATATTTTCTTGCAAAATAGTAATGCCCATATTCGTGGATAAAAACAACAACAAGAATTAAAATCAAAAAAGGTACAATATAACTAAGCATTCTTTATTTTATTATTTTATTTATTATTAACAACCTTCAATAAACAACTAAATTGACGCCATTTTAAACTGGTTGGACCAACGAAGCACTATTATTAGTTGGTTTATTAACATCTTTTGAAACTTCATGAAAAATAAGATCAGGTATTTTTCGTTCCCTTAAAAAAGCTGATCCCTGAAGTTCTGTATTTAAGTAGCGATTAATATCCGTTTGGTTGAGAATTACTGGCTGACGATGGTGAATTTCTTTAATATTATCTTTTGCATCTTCGGTAATTAGACAAAATTGATCTTCTTCAAAAATACCTGCTAAATAAATAAAGTTAGTATCTTTACGAGTGAAATAATGTGGTGTTTTTTCTTTTTTCTCTCTTTTCCATTCATAAAAACCATCAGCAACCGCAACACATCGGTTATTTTTAATCAATTTTTTAAAAGAAACTTTCTCATCAATAGTCTCTAACCTTGCATTAATCAAAGCTTTAAAATCTTTATCTTTTGCCCAACTGGGAACTAAACCCCATTGTAAATTTTCTAAAGTATTTCCATTTTTATATTTTTTTATAACAGGTAGTTTTTGATAAGGATGAGCGTTATAGTTTTCAGTATCTTCGACTTGAATTGCAGATTTAACTAAATTATTTGTTTTAGTTACAGGGTTTTTTACTACGTATCTTCCACACATTATATTGTTTGCTCTTTTATTAAATCTTCAATTTGTTTAATCATTATTTTTGGCGATCTCATAGCAGGATAGATTTTTTGGGCTTGTTCATAGCTTCTAATTGCTTTTTCATAATTCTTAAGTTGAATATTTACCAAACCCTGCCCAGCTAAAGCTCCAAAGTGTCTTCGTTCTAAGGACAACACTTTATCAATGTCATCTTGTGATTTTTGAAATTCTCCTAGAATATAAAGAACCGTTGCCCTTTTATTCCAAGCCTCTGCCCAACTTTTATCAAGATTTATAACTTCGGTAAAAA
>CACJCG010000031.1 GCA_902591845.1 uncultured Pelagibacteraceae bacterium | reverse complement strand
AAGCCAAGATGACGCCTTATGAAATAATGCTTTCTGAGAGTCAAGAAAGAATGTTGATTGTTTTAGAAAACGGCAAAGAAGAACATGCGAAAAAAATATTTGATAAATGGAACTTAGATTTTGCAGTGATTGGAAAAACTACTAAGTCAAAAAAAATTGAACTTTATTTTGATGAGGAAAAAGTTGCAGACATTCCAGTTAATACCTTGGTTGAAAACTCTCCTATGTATGATCGTAAATGGAAAAAAGCAAAACTTCCTAAAAAAAATAAAATTAAAAAAGAAGATATTAAACATCTTAAAGTTGTTGAAGTTTTAAAGAAAATTTTAGCAAATCCAAATGTGTGTAGTAAAGAATGGATTTGGCAACAATACGATCATACAGTAATGGGAGATACAATACAAAAACCTGGAGGAGACGCAGGAGTTGTAAGAGTTCATGGAACAGATAAAGCAGTTGCTGCCTCGGTAGACTCTTCTGCAGTATATTGCTGGGCTCATCCTTTAACTGGTGGAAAGCAAGTAGTTTGTGAAAGTTTCAGAAATCTTATATCTGTTGGTGCTAAACCAGTTGCCATCACCAATTGTTTAAATTTTGGTAGTCCTGAAAATGAGGAAAACATGGGTGAGTTTGTTGAATGTGTTCAAGATATTGGTGAAGCAAGTGAATATTTAAAGTTTCCGGTAGTTTCTGGAAATGTATCTTTCTATAATCAAACAAAAGATGAGGGTATCAAACCTACACCTGCAATTGGAGGAGTTGGGTTAATCAAAAATTATAAGAATATGATCACTATGGAATTTAAAGAAATTGGCAATTTAGTTTTAGTAATTGGTAAAACAGAAGGACATATTGATCAAAGTTTATTTGCAAGAAATATTTTAGATGAAAAAAATGGACCTCCACCTGAAGTAAATTTATTTAATGAAAAGAATAATGGAGAAACATTGCTCAAATTGATGGATTATAATTTAATAAAAAGTGCACATGATGTATCATTAGGTGGTATAATTACAGCTGTTGCAAAAATGTGTATTAAGGGAAAAAAAGGGATAAATATTAACAAACCTAAATTTTTAATTAATGAAACAGAATACTTGTTTGCTGAAGATCAAGGTAGATATATTGTGGAAATAAACAAACAAGATTTCAAAAAAGTGTCTGATATTTTGAATAAAAATGCGGTTCATTTTGATGAGCTTGGCATAATCATTGAAAATGAACTATATATTAACGACAAGACAAAAGTTACAATTGACGAATTATTAACTTCGAATAAAAGTTGGCTTACGAACTATATGAGTAAATAATGGCAATGGATTTAAAAGAAATTGAGAATTTTATAAAAGAGGCAATGCCAGATGCTAAGGTAGAGATACAAGATCTGGCGGGTGATGGTAATCACTATTCAGCAACAGTTACCTCATCTCAATTTTCTGGAAAAAGTAAAATTGAACAACATAAGATGGTTTATAATTCATTAAAGGGTAGAATGGGAAATGAATTACATGCTTTAGCAATAAAAACAAAGGAGAATTAAAATGGACCAACAAACAAACGATTTAATTAAAAATGAGATAGAAAACAATGAAGTCTGTTTATTTATGAAAGGTACTCCCGACGCTCCGCAATGTGGTTTTTCAATGGCAACATCTAATATCTTAAAAGTTCTTGAAGTAAATTTTAAAGGTGTAAATGTATTGGAAAATCAAAATTTAAGAGAAGGTATTAAAGTTTTTAGTGATTGGCCAACGATACCACAACTATATGTCAAAAATGAATTTATTGGTGGATGTGATATAGTTAAAGAAATGTATGAGAGTGGCGAATTAGCAAAACTTTTTGAGAGTAAAAATATAAATTTTAAAGGAAAAAGCTAATTATCTAGAATAATATTCAATTACTAAATTTGGCTCCATTACAATCGGGTACGGGACTTCTTCAAACTTTGGCACTCTAACAAACTTTAACTTTTTGTTTTTTTCATCCATCTGAATATATTCTGGAGTTTCTCTTTCTTTGTTTGCAAGAGCTATATCTATGATTGCAAGTTGCTTAGATTTGTCTCTTATTTCAATTGTGTCTTCTTCTCTAACTAAATAGCTTCCAATATTCACTTTTTTTCCATTAACTTTTACATGACCATGATTAATTAATTGTCTAGCAGAAAATATTGTTGTCGCAAATTTTGCTCTATAGATTACAGCATCTAATCTTCTTTCAAGAAGACCAATTAAGTTTTCTCCTGTATCTCCTTTAAGCATTACTGCTTTTTTATAAATGTTTCTAAATTGTCTCTCGTTAATGTTACCATAATAGGCTTTTAATTTTTGTTTAGCTTGAAGCTGTATTCCATAATCAGATGGCTTTGATGTTTTTGTTTGACCGTGTTGTCCTGGTCCATAAGCTCTAGTATTAAAAGGACTTTTTGGTCTTCCCCAAAGGTTAACTTTTAATCTTCTGTCTACTTTATGTTTAGAGTTTAATCTTTTTGTCATTTAATAGTGGGCTTTATAAACTTACTCATCATTTTGTCAATCAACGTTTTTTACCTAAACTTGCAAATACACCTGATAAAATACGTGTTTCTTTAGTTGATAATTCCATCCTATAAAAAATATTCCTCAAGTTTTCAAGCATTATTGGCTTCTTCTCTTTTGATTTAAAAAAATTAATCTCTTCAAGATTCTGTATACAAAGATTTGCCATAGCAACTATTTCTTTTTTAGATGCTGATTTAACTTTATTTGATCTCTTAAAAGAAGCTGCTTTTGAATTAATTATGCTTGATACGTATTGCGCAATTATTATTAAGCTGTGAGATAAATTTAGCGATTTAAAATCAGGATTAGTTGGAATTTGAAGAGTGTAATTTGCATAACTTATTTCGTTATTTGATAAACCTGATGCCTCTGATCCAAATAAAAAAGCTACCTTTTTTCTATAATTAAATTTTTTTAAATCTTCTAATTGAATATGTTTGATGTTTTTGTTTCTAAATCGTGCAGATGTTGCAATTACAATATCTACATTCTTTAAAGATTTTTCCAAACTTTCAAAATTCTTTGCTTTGTTGATTATATTTTTTGCACCTACAGAGGTTGCCAAAATTTTATCATTAGGAAATATTGGTTTAGGATCAACAACAATAAGTTTATTAAAATTAAAATTCTTCATTCCCCTCGCACATGCTCCTATATTTTCTGAGAGTTGCGGTTTGTGTAAAATGAAAGAAATATTATTAACAGACATTAATCTATGCCATGATTTCTGTTATAATTGGAAATAGTTGATGGTTTGATATCATTTAAATATTTTGGATCTACTGTCCAAATAGAAACTTTTAATGGATAGCATTTTGCTCCATCAGACGAATGTTCAGATCCGCAATCACCGCCTGGACAAGCAGAAAGTGCACCTAATAGATCTGTTTCAGCGAAAAACTCTAAATAATCACCAGGTCTTACAGGGCTTGCTTTCATAAAGTATTGTTTAGTATCATTGGTAAATCCAGTTAACATAAAAACATTTAATACATCATGAACTATTTTCTCCGCATGATCCAATTCAACATTTTTTTCTTTAACTAAAGCTCTTGTTAAATTTGAATGACAACAATAATGATAATCATTATTGCTCAGAAGTTTTGAAGTGTAAGGATCACATCTTGTTCCAATTACATCGTGAACCGACCCTCCATCTTTGTCATAATCATACCAATCTAAAGTATCCCATGTAATGGTTGCTAAAGATCTAAGATATGGAAAACTACTAAACATTTTATCTCCAACAGAAAGATGTGTTCCATAGAGTGCTCTTGTTTTTCCTGAGTAAAATTTTTCCTCTAAATTGTTTAAATTAAATAAATTTAAATCACCTACTTGTGGTCCATCTAGACTTTCAATTCTAAAAAACTCACCAAATTTTACTTCGAACGTTTTTGCATCTCTTGGAGGTATTATAACTTCCTTTTTTTTAACCAAATGTTGTCGAGCATAATGTAAAATACTAAAATTTTTTTCTTCAATATTGGTATTTGGGTAACAAACTACTGGTTTTGCCCCTATTCTATCTTTTAAATCAGATGGTTTTTCTGAAAATTTTTTAATTTTCATTCTTAGAAACTTCCAGGAGCTTTATCCTTAAATAACTTATAATCTAAACTATCTACTAAAGCTTTGAAGGATGCGTCAATGATATTTGGTGAAACTCCAATTGTAAACCAATTAACCCCTTTTGAGTCTGTGCTCTCGATACTTACTCTTGTCACAGCTTCAGTACCTGTGTTTAAAATTCTTACTTTGTAATCAACAAGTCTTAAATCTTTTAAATATTCTGAATATTTAGGAAGCTTATTAACGTTCTTTCTAATAGCATTATCCAAAGCATTAACAGGACCGTTTCCTTTTCCTTCACACAAAATCTTATCTCCATCTACTTCTAGTTGAGCTTTTGCGTATGAAACAATTTCTCCAACATTATCTTTTTTTACCGAAACATCATATTCATTAATAGAAATATATCTTGGTATCTCCCCTATTAATCTTCGAGCCAACAACTCAAAAGACGCATCAGCACCATCATAACTATAACCAATAAATTCTCTATCTTTCACTTCATCTAAAAGTTTTTTAATTTTTGGATCACTTTTCTCAACTTTAATTCCTATTGAATTCAATCTCGACATTATATTAGATTGTCCCGATTGATCTGAAACAACTATATTTCTAGAGTTTCCAACTTCTTCTGGATTAATATGCTCATAGGTTTTAGGATCTTTTTGAACTGCTGATACATGCATTCCGCCCTTGTGAGAAAAGGCAGATGCTCCTACATAGGGTAAATGTTTATTAGGTTTTCTATTTAATATCTCATCTAACAATCTTGAGCACTGGGTTAAATTTTTTAAATTTTCTCTTTTAATACTTAGTTCAAACTTGTCTGAAAAATCTTTCTTTAAAAAAAATGAGGGTACTAATGACATTAAATTTGCATTTCCACATCTTTCTCCTAGACCATTAATAGTACCTTGAACTTGTCTTACTCCTGCTTGAACTGCAGCAAGACTATTAGCTACTGCATTTTCAGTATCATTATGAGCATGTATTCCCAAATTTTTTCCAGGTATTTGCTTACTTACTTTAGTTACAATTTCTGTTATCTCATGCGGGAGTGTTCCACCATTTGTATCACATAATATTATCCATCTTGCGCCATTATCAAAGGCAGCTTTTAAACATGACATTGCATATTCTGGATTTGCTTTATATCCATCAAAAAAATGTTCCGCATCAAACATGAATTCTTTTCCAGATTTAACAATATGTTTTGTGCTTTCGCTAATGTTAATTAAATTTTCCTCATTACTTATTCCTAATGCGACATCCACTTGAAAATCCCATGATTTACCAAAAAGACAAACAGAAGTACTTTTTGAATTAATTAAAGAAGACAGCATTGGATCATTTTCAGCACTATGCTCTGATTTTTTAGTCATTCCAAATGCAGTTAATTTTGCTGATTTGAAATTGTGATCTTTAT
>CACJCG010000030.1 GCA_902591845.1 uncultured Pelagibacteraceae bacterium | reverse complement strand
GAAAAAATATTTTGACGAAGAAAATATTAAAAACACTTTTGTTGGACATCCTTTAATTGAGAATAATGAGATTAATAATAAAATTGAGGAATATATAATTCCTAAAGACAAAAAAATTATATCTATATTCCCTGGAAGTAGAAAATCTGAAACAGATATATTATTAAAAATTTTGATTGATTTTGTAAAACTCATGAACAAAAAACACAAAGAATATTATTTTTACTTTCATGCAACAGATGAAAATAAAAATTTAATTTTATCAGATATTCAAAAACTTAATTTTGAAAATGTAGAAGTAGTTTCAGAAGAAAGTATTAAAGCTAAAATTTTATCTAATTCTTCTTTTGCAGTGTCTAAATCTGGGACAGTTTCTTTACAAATTTCTATTGCAAAAATACCTTCTATAATTATTTACAAACTTAATTTTATAAATTTTTTTATATTTAAAATGTTGGTTAAAGTTAAATTTGCAAACATTATTAATATAATAAATAATCGTGAAGTTATACCTGAATTACTACAAAAGAAATGTAATGCAGATGAAATCTATAAGTCTGTAATTTATCTTTTAAAAAATCCTGAGCTTATTGAAAAACAAATATCTGATTGTTCTAAAACATTACAGGGAATTAGATCAAAAACTTCTTCTTCTGAAGAGTCTTGTTTAGTTTTAAGAAATTATCTTGGCTAGTCTTTTCGCAACCTCTTCTTTTCCAAGAGCTATAACTATATCATATAAACCAGGGCCAAATTTTGATCCTGTTAAAGCAATCCGTAAAGGCTGACCAACTCCTTTAAAATTTGTTTCATTTGTCTTTATCAAATTATTGACTATAGGTTCTAAATTTTCTTTACTTAATTTTTCTATAGAGGAAAGTTTTTTGCTAAACTCTAAAATAATTTTTTTAGACTTATTATCAATTAACTTAAAATCATCTTCAATAAAATTAACTTTGTCATTAATTATAAATTTTGCATTATTATAAATATCTTCTAGGGTTTTTGCTTTATTTTTTAAAAATGACAATGATGATTTAATTTTTGTTTCTTTATCACTTTTAATTTTTTCTTTATAGATTTCGCAATATTCAACTATATTTTTATAGAGATCATTCTCGTCAATTGATTTTATATAATGCTCATTCATTGATAATATTCTACTCATATCTAGTTTTGAGGGTGATTTACCAATACCTTCTAAATTAAAGTGCTTAATGCTTTCAGATAATGTAAATATTTCTTTATCTTGATATGACCATCCCAGTCTAAGTAAATAATTTCTTAGGGCATCGGGCATAATACCTATTTTTGAATAATCGTCTAATGTTGATGCATTGTCTCTTTTCGACAATTTTTTACCCTCAATTGTATGAATTAATGGAATATGAGCAAATTTTGGAATTTCCCAACTCATTGCTTTATATATTTGTATTTGTTTAAAAGTATTTATCTTATGATCATCTCCTCTAATTATATGCGTAATTTTCATTTGATGATCATCAACAGTTGCAGATAAGTTGTAAGTTGGTGTTCCATCATTTCTTAAAATTATAAAATCTTCTATTGTTTCATTTTCAATTTCAACATTTCCCTGGACTAAATCGTTAAGTACAGAAGTTCCTTCAATTTTACTTTTAAATCTAATTACAGGCTTAATATCTTTAGGAGCATCATTATCATCTGCATCTCTCCATTTTCTATTATAAATATATGGCATTTTTTTTTGTCTAGCTCTTTTTTTTTGCTCTTCAATCTCTTCAGCAGAGCAGTAGCATTTGTATGCATTACCATTCTTTAACAATTCATTAGCAATTTTAATGTGATCTTCTATTTTATTCGATTGAATATACTCCTCGCCATCATGCTCAATTCCTATCCACTTTAATGATTTAATGATTTGAACTTTATGCTCATCTTTTGATCTTTCTTTATCAGTATCTTCAATTCTTAGGTGAAATGTTCCTTTTTGATTTTTAGTGAATAACCAATTAAATAAAGCAGTTCTAACCCCTCCTATATGAAGAGCTCCAGTTGGAGACGGCGCAAAACGTGTTGCTACTTTAGACATCAATGTTGTTTAGACTATTTTTTTAAAAGTTTCTATATAAAGATACTAAAACTCCTTGAACTTTTACTCTATCGGGTCCAAAAATCTTAGTTTCATAGTTTCTATTAGCACTCTCAAGGGCTACAACTTTGCCTTTTTTTCGAATTCTTTTTAACATTGCCTCATGCTCATCAATTAATGCAACAACAATTTTACCATTATCTGCAGTGTCAGTTCTTTTTATAATAACTGTATCACCCTCATGTATACCTGCATCTATCATGGAGTCACCTTTAACTTTCAATCCAAAATAATCTCCATTTTTTTCTAAATTATTTGGCAGAGGAATTCTAGAAACTTCATTTTGTATTGCCTCAACTGGAGTTCCTGCAGCAATTTTTCCAAGTACCGGCACTTCTACTTCATCTGAATTAGTTTGTTCTTCATCTAATCCACCTTTAATCACACTAGGTGAAAAGCTATTATAAATATCATTAGCAGAAGCCGTTTCTGGTAATTTAATTACCTCTAAAGCTCTTGCTTTGTGAGCTAATCTTTTTATAAAACCTCTTTCTTCTAAAGCACTGATTAATCTATGAATTCCTGATTTAGATTTTAAATTAAGAGATTGTTTCATTTCCTCATAAGAAGGGGACACACCTGAACTTCTCAACTTTTTATTGATAAATAAAAGTAGGTTTTTTTGTTTTTTTGTTAGCATAAGAACAAATATCGTACAAATAATGTTCTATAAAAGTTCTCTTAAATTAACAATAGTAAAAAAAACAAGTAAAATAGAGCTTTATTTGACTATAACACAGAAAAAATAAAATTTTTATCTAAATTTCTCAAAAGTGATTCACCAATCAAAAAAGTATTAATTGATGTTTTTTTACTCAGTTCCATTAATTCTTCTTTGGTCTTAATTCCACTTTCAGATATCAAAGGACCTTTATGATTTTTTACAACATCATAAATATCATAAGTTGTATTTATATCAGTTTTAAGTGTTTTTAAATTTCTGTTGTTTATACCAATTAATGCATCTTTAAAATTTAAAGCTTTTTTTGCTTCTTCTACTGTATGAACTTCAACAATAACTGACATATTATACTTCATAGCTTCATCATATAATTCAGAAGCAAGATCATCTGAAACCCCAGCCAAAATAATTAAAATAGCATCTGCACCATAACTTTTTGCTAAAGGTATTTGAAATTTATCGATAAAAAAATCTTTGCACAATATAGGTAAATTTATTTTATCTTTTATTTTGTTAATGTGAATTAAACTTCCTAAAAAATAATCTTCTTCAGTTAAAACTGAAAGACAAGTAGCTTTATTATTTAAATAAATTTGAGCAATATCTACAGGATTATAATCCTCAATTATTATACCCGCTGAAGGACTTGCTTTTTTAATTTCAGCAATAATTGAAGTTTTATTGTTTTTTAAATTATTTTCTATTTTCTCTTTAAAATTAATATAGCTATTATTTTTATTAATTAACTGATCCAAAGTTTTAAGATCTAAAGACTTTTTTAATTTGTCAATTTTCTCAATTTTTTTTTGAATTATATTTTGTAGTATATTTTCAGACATTTTGAATTTTTTCTAAATGAGAAAAAGTTTTTCCTGAAAGAATAAATTCTCTTGCGTGATTATAGGCATCGGAAAATTCAGAAAATTTTTCTCCAACAATTAAACCTGCTGCAGCATTTAAACAGACTGCTTTTGAAAAATCATTATCTTCACCTTTAAATATTTCAATCATCTTATCAGCGTTAAATTTTGCGTCATCACCTATTAAATTATTAAAATTATCTGCATTAACCCCTAAAGTATTTGGGTCTAATTTAATTTCAGATATTTGACCATCTTTTAATTGAACAACATTAGTTTTTGCATATGGAGATATTTCATCTAATCCATCTTCACTGTTTACTATCCAAGCAAATTTTAAATTTAAATTTTTAAGTCCTTCTGCAAAAATTTTTAATAATTTTTTATCAAAAACACCAACTACCTGTCTCTCTACAAGTGCTGGATTGCTTAATGGACCTATCATATTAAAGATACTTCTTTTTCCAATTTTTTTTCTTACGGGCCCAACAAACCTCATTGCACTGTGATAATTTGGTGCAAACATAAAGCCAAAATTATTAGTATTAATTTCTTTCTCAATATCTTGTGGCTCTAAATTAATTTTAATTTTTAAAGCTTCCAAAACATCACCAGATCCACACTTTGATGAAACAGCCTTATTTCCATGTTTAGCTACTTTTGTTCCCATGCTCGCTATAAGTAGAGCAGAGGCTGTTGAAATGTTAAGTGTATTCTTACCATCACCACCTGTTCCACAAGTATCAATACAATCACTTATATTCACTCTTTTTGATTTTTCTCTTAATACAAAAACACCTCCAGCTATTTCTTCGGCAACTTCACCTTTTTCAGATAATAGGGTTAGAAAGCTAAAAATTTGTTCATCACTGGCTTTTCCAGTCATTAATATTTCAAAAGCAGTTTTACTTTCCTCAAAAGTTAAATCTTTTTTATTTTTAAGTTTTTCCAAAATTTGATCCATAAATTTAATTTTTTATAAAGTTTTTAAGAATTTTCATTCCAAACTTAGTTTTAATACTTTCAGGGTGGAATTGTACACCATGAATATTTAATTTTTTATGTTGAACGCCCATTATAATTCCATCTTCTGTCTCTGCTGTAATCTCTAGCTCATTTGATAACGTTTTTTTATCAATTATCAAACTATGGTATCTGGTGGCCTCAAATGTATTTGGGAGGTTTTTCAAAATACCGATTTTTTTAGATTTGATTTTGCTTGTTTTGCCATGCATTAACTTTTTTGCTTGGACAATTTTTGATCCAAAAACTTGCCCAATTATTTGATGACCCAAACATACTCCTAAAAAAGGTAATTCTTTGTATAATGATTTTAATATTTTAATGCAATTACCAGATTGATTTGGATTACCTGGTCCTGGTGAAATAACAATTTTATCGTATTTTTTTCTAATGATTTCTTTAGAGTTAATTTTATCATTTCTAACCACATCAACTTTAACATTTAATGAGGAGATATAGTGATATAAATTAAAAGTAAAACTATCGTAATTATCTATTAACAATACTTTCATTATCTTAAAGCATTAATTAAAGCTTTCGCTTTATTAACTGTTTCCTCATACTCATTTTTAGGTTTACTATCTGCAACTATACCAGCACCTGCTTGCACATAAAATTTTTTATTTTTAGCAACAGCGGTTCTTAAGGCTATACATGTATCAAATTCTCCATTTGCAGAAAAATATCCAATTCCACCTGCATAAACTTTTCTTTTTGTTGTTTCTAATTCATCTATAATTTCCATAGCTCTAATTTTTGGAGCCCCAGAAACAGTACCTGCTGGAAAACCAGCTAAGAGCGATTTAAATTTTGAAAATTTTTTATTATATTTCCCAACTACATTTGAAACTATATGCATAACATGCGAATATCTTTCAATAATGAAGCTTTCTGTAACTTTTACCGAATTTATCTTTGAGACTTTACCAGCATCATTTCTACCCAAATCAAGTAACATCAAATGCTCTGAAAGTTCTTTTTTGTCTTCAAGAAGGTCTTTTTCATAAAACAGATCTTCTTTTTTTGTTTTACCACGTGGTCTAGTACCTGCAATTGGTCTTACAGTAATTTTATTATCTCTAAGTCTCACAAGTATTTCAGGACTTGCACCAATTATTTGAAAATCATCAAAATTGAAGAAAAACATAAAAGGAGAAGGGTTTGTTACTCTAAGTTTTTTATAAATATCTAATGGTTTCTTTGTTAATTTTGCCTCAAATCTTTGGCTTAAAACAACCTGAAAAATATCTCCTAATTTAATATATTTTTTTGCCTTATTAACCATTGATAAAAATTTATTTTTTGAAGTGTTAGATTTCACTTTTATATTTTTTGATTTTTGAATTATTTTTTTATCAATATTTTTAATTGATGACTGAATGAGTAATTTAAACAAATCAGATTTAACTTCTTCATATTTATTTTTATAGTTTTTAATTTTTTCATCTTTAAAAATGTTAGATATGTAAAATATTTCTTTTTTTAAATTGTCATGAATTACTAAAGTTCTTGGACGAAGAAGTCTCACATCGGGTAAATTCAGATCATTTTTACAATTATTT
>CACJCG010000029.1 GCA_902591845.1 uncultured Pelagibacteraceae bacterium | reverse complement strand
CATCAGAAGCTAAATATCTTGGATAAATTTCTTATTATTTAATATACAATCACAAATAGCTTTGAAGCCTTCATCTGTATTATTTATAATATTATTTAAGGCCATTTCATTAATTTTAAATGGTGGCCAATTTTCTGGGTTTGAGTCTAAAGACTTTACTTGAAAAGTTCTCCTAAAAAAGTAATGATATGCATACTTCTTGGCTCTTTCTATGTTTTCTGCAGATGGTTTTTCAATATTAGGAAATTTATCTAATAAATTAAAATATTCTTTCTTTGTTTCCGGGTCCAAAGTAATACCTTTATTTTTGATATATGACTCACCTGCACAAATTACTCTATTTCCATAAGGTGAAAATTCCATACCCATTTTGGTAGCATAAATTACCAATGTGTTACAGTAATCAGCAAAAGAATAAGTGCTAATTTTACTGTCTGCATCTATAATTTTAAGGTTTTTGGGTATTTCATTAAATCTTTCATAAATTGTATCTTTTACCAATTGTCTTGATACCCTGTCTGAATAAACTTCCCCTGGGTGGCACCTTACAACAACTTGTATATCATTCCTATCAGACAAATACTCAATTGTACTTAAAATCCAATCAACTAAATTTTCAAAAATATTATTTTTATATTCCAATTGAGCATCCCAGATTATATTTGGCAAAATTCCAATAATTGGTTTATTTAAATCAACACCAATTTTTTTAAGCTGATCTTCAATTTCAAAGGATGGATTCTTAAAATAATAAAACATATCTTGAGTCCCATATTTTCTAGAATTTAAATAATCAAATAAAATTTTTTCTTTACTCGGATCTAGATTAATATTTATCCATTCACTTGTATCCTCATCCATCATTGTTTTATGATATGTATCATCATAACTATATATAAATGAATTTTTTTTATATGCTGTTGTATATGCTATAATTTTTACTTTAAATAATTTTGCAACATCACAGATAATCCCTTGTGGTACATAAATTGCATGATTTAAAATAATTTTTTCAAATTTTTTATTAGAAAAAAAATTAAAAAAAACTTTTTTTGTAATTAATGCAGAGATTATAAATTTTTTTAATATTTTTTGAGCATTTTTTTCTTTCTCTAAAGTACCAACTGCATAATATCTTAATACACCTGCGTAAGCATGTTCTCCAACTGAAACCTCATCTTCATAAAATTTTTTCATATCTTCAAAACTCATACTGTCAATTTGACTCAGAATTTTTTGTTCCTCATTTTTTGATATAAAATTAGAATAATAATTAATTTTAAGTCCAAGATCCTCAAAAGATTCTTTTCCGCTATCTAAACATGAATTACAAAGTTCATTTTGACCTTTATTTAAAAGTTTATTTTCACTAATAAAATTACTTGTTGTCATATGACAAGCCTTTAGAGCCTTATTACAGAGCATTATTTCAACATTTGCCCCATATCTGGTAAGACCTAAGGCCATTAAAGCCTCAAAGTGAGAGGCTGAAAGATGACCCCCTGCACTAGTACAAATTAGTATTTTTTGTCCAGCCTTAGCTTTTTTTTTAAGATCTTCATATATTAGCTTATTTTTAGAAATAATTTTTTTCCAATTTGGAGAATTTTTTTTTAAGATTTTTAATTTTTTTAAAATTTTTTTTAAATAATATCTTGTTCTATCTTGTAACATTCAAATTATAATATTTCTTAAACCAATTTATAAAATTTTTTATACCTTTTTTTAAAGGTGTGTTTTTAATTTTTCTAAAATCATTATTAAATTTTCTCATATCTGCATGAGTCCCAAGCATATCTCCTGTTTGGCTTGGCAGAAATTTTATTTTAGTTTTTAAATTAATCTCTCTTTCTATTAAATTTAAAAATTTCATTAATTTGTGAGGTTTGCCGTTACCTATATTGTAAACTAAAAATTTATTTTTAGATTTATCTTTTTCATTAACTTTAATTTTGTCGCAAACTAAAATAACTTTTCTCACAATATCATCAATATATGTAAAATCTCTATAATGGTTTCCGTTATTATAAACCTCAATTGTTTCTTTTTTAAAAATTTTTTTGGTAAAATTAAATAGTGCCATATCCGGTCTGCCCCATGGCCCATAAACAGTAAAAAATCTTAATGCTACTACTGGAATATTATACTGAAAATTGTATGAATGTGCTATCAGTTCTGTTGATTTCTTTGATACAGCATACATTTGTATAGGAGTATCTGTTTTCAAATTGGTTGAAAAAAGATTTTTATTTTGTTGTCCATATATACTACTAGAGCTTGCAATAATAATTGGCACATTATAATGATTTTTTACTACCTCAAACAAATTTGTTGTTGCAAGAACATTATTAGTTACATACGTTAATGGATACTTAATTGATTTTCTAACTCCTGCTTGAGCAGCCATATGTAAGATTTTATGGAATTTATACTTAACCAATAACTTGTCTAATTTAATTTTGTACCTAAGGTCGATTTTATAAAATTTAAAATTTTTTTTTAATTTAAATAATTCTTTTACTCTGTCTTTCTTCAATTTTTTACTATAATAGGAATTTAAATTATCTACACCAACTACAGAGAACCCTTTTTCTAAAAACTTTTTACATAGATGATAACCAATAAAGCCTGCTGCACCAGTTACTAATATAACTTTATTTTTATTTTTCATTTTAAAAAAATTTTTTTTTTTAAGTTTCGATAAAATTTTATTTGGTTGATTTACAAAAGTAATAAAAAAACAAAATTATCTGAAATCATTACATATATATTTAAAACAAATTTTCTAGTAATTTAATCTATATATTAAAAATTGTTGTTAATACTGGCTATTTATACTAGAAAGATATGCATGAAAGATATTAAATTAATTGCTGAGATAGGTTGGAACCACATGGGATCAATTAATTTAGCAGAAGAGATGATTAAAGCTGCCAAAAAATCAGGTGCTGATTATGCAAAATTTCAAACATGGAGTGTAAAAAATCTTAAGGCCGGACCCTGGGATAAAGATGGTAGAAGACAAATCTATGAAAAAGCAGAACTAACAAAATCTGATTACACAAAATTATCAAAAATTTGTAAGAAATATAAAATAAATTTTTTAACGAGTATTTTTAACCACAAAGATCATGAGCTAATTAATCATCTTAAATCACAAACAATAAAAATTCCATCCCCAGAAAACAGAAATAAAAATTTACTAAAATTTGTTTCAAAAAAATATAAAAATATTTTTTTATCAACAGGAGCTGCAAAGATTATGGAAATACAAAAAAGTTTAAAATATCTAAATAAAAACAAAGTAACAGTTATGCACTGTGTTTCTGCCTACCCTTGTAATGATGAAAATGTAGATTTAAATAGAATTAATTCTTTAAAAAAAATTTCTAAAAATATAGGTTTAAGTGATCACACGCATGATATAATAAGCTGTTTATTCTCTCTTTCTCAGGGAATAACTCTTATTGAAAAACATTTTACAGTTGATAATAATTTACCTGGTAGAGATAATAAATTTGCAATACTTCCAGATAAATTTTTAGAATTAAAAAAAAGTATCGATAGATATAAATTGATGACAAAAAAAAATAATGGAAAATTTATAGCTCAAGAAAAAGAGATTAGAAAAATATATACTGGAAGATGGTCAAAATAATATAAATAATTAAAATTTTAAAACATATTCAACTAATCTAAATGGAAAATCTGATTTATATTCTATCAACTCAACATCTGCTTTTTTAAACATTTCTTTCCACGTATTCAAACTTGCTAAACCTTGATTAGTCAATCCATGAATAATCTCTTGATAAAACAACATATGCATTCTTTCATAAATTGGTATTTTTTGAAACTCCTCATCACTACATTTGTTAAATTCGCCTAGAATAAAATAACTTTCTGGAAATTCTTTTTTCATCTTTTTTAAAACATTTATAACCGCCTCCTCACCATCACGTAGAAATTCATGCAAAGCCATAATTGCATTAAATGCCACTTTATCACCTTTGCTAGAAATCTTATGTGAATAAGTTTTTGGATCAAGCATATCTCCTGTAATTAATTCGATTCTATTATTAAGATTATTTTTTTTTACATTTTCCTCAGCAACTTTTACTGCAGCTGGATCAATATCTAAACCAATACCATTAAATGTATCGTGTCTATTACAAAAATCTATAATAATATCTCCTGACCCACATCCCAAATCAACTACTGTATCAACATTTAAATCTCTAAATTTTTTAGCGACCCAAGAATAATTTGATTTACCAGTTAATACACTTGATATTGCAACTAACCTTCCATCTCTAATAAAATCTTTACCATAAGTTTTTTCATTTTTTAACATTGATGAGTAATTCGTAAGCAGAGTATGATAGGCCCCTATTGCACCAATTGACATAGCTCTTGCCTGATCAGAATATAAACGTTTTTCTCCTCTTTTTGACATTACATAATTACCCTTTTCATCTTTTGTGATTGAATTATCTGAATTTACCAAAAAGTTTAGTCCGGACTCTAAAACTTTTTTATTAAGTCCTAGGTTTTTTGAAATTTGATCAGAACTAATGGGCATTTTGTTTTTAATTTCATCAAAAACACCATTGTCATGAAATGCAAACAGAAGAAAAGACATCGCATATCCCCTTCTAATTGCTTGTGTCCAGTGAGTTTCATTATCTCCTAAAAAACTATAATCATCCATAATCTTAATATTCTTTTTCTAAATTTATTTGATTAATTAATAACTTTGATTTCTTATATCTTTTTAAATTCTTTGCAAATAGTTTAAATTGATCTTGCCAGAAACCCTTAGTAATACCAGCTATATGCGGTGTTATAAAAATATTTTCATATTTTAATAATTTTGAATTATTTTTAATTGGTTCATTCTTAATTACGTCTAATCCAGCAGCAAGTATTTTTTTTTTTTGGATTGCGTTAATTAAATCTTTTTCATTAACAGTATCGCCTCTCCCAACATTTATGAATATAGTATTTTTTTTCATCTGATCAAAAACCTCTCTGTTAAAAATATTTTTTGTTGATTTGGTATAAGGTAATAAGTTAATTATATAATCTGCTTTTTTGACAACATTTTTTAATTGCTTCAAAGTAAAAAATTTTGTTTTTGACTTATTAATAGGTATTTTAGATTTAATTGCTAAAATATTCATATCTAAAGATAAACAAACTTTAGCAATTTTTTTTGCAATATTACTATAACCAACAAGTAAGATATTCTGAAAAAAAATATTTTGTAAATTTTGATCAATATTATTATAAAATTTTCTATTAAGTTTTTTTTTATTTTTAAGATAAATGCTATGATGAATACCTCTTCCTAACATAAAGATGAATGCTAAAACCGTAGAGGCAACTGCATTGTCAAAAATTCTTTTGGTGTTTGTTACTTTTATTTTTTTTATTTTTGCATATCTTAATAAATCAACACTCATTCCTGTTCCTGCATAATGAATCCATTTCAAGTTTGGTAATTCATTTGCTTTTCTAACTGTGAGTCTATTTCCCCAATAAATTTGGAATTTTTTTTTGTTTTTTTTAAAATATTTAGACTCTGTATTAATTATTTCATCAGAACAATAATTGTTTTTAAAGTCTCTAAATAAACTTTTTGTTAAAAGTTGAAATTTAAGAGTACTAGAAAATAAATCACAACATATTTTCATATCTTATATTTCTATTTTTTTTTTTTAAATTTTCTTATACTTGCTTCCCAGGACATTTTTCCAACTGGACCGAATTGCGTATGCTGATTTGATGTTATTGATGCAACTTTATTACTAACTGAATTATATTGTTTGTTTGAATTTAATATTTTCAATTGTATTTCACAACATTTTTCAAAATGAAAAGTAAGATGATGCAACTCTTCTATAGATTTAGCCAAAATAATATTTCCATGATTTTTTAAAATTATTAATCTAGTATCTTTATCAACTACTTTTGCAATATCAGATCCGATTTCTTTGGAAATTGCCATTGCACCATAATCAACATATTTTACTTTATTATAAAATCTCATACTTGATTGATTCAGTTTTTCAATAAAACCCTCTTTTAAGCAAGAAACCGCTACTGCATTAACTGAGTGGCTATGTAAAATAGCAAATGGCTTAGCCTTCGACATATGTAAATATCTGTGAATTTGATACCCTGCCTTATTGATTTTGCTCAATATTATTTTTTTTTTTTCATTAAAATTAACTTTTAATTGGTTGGCTGGTGTCATCTCTGAAAAAAGGAACCTATGTTGATTGGTATAAAAATGTTTTTTGTCAGAAGATAAGATAGAAATATGATTGGCTGTTAAATCGCTTATTTTGTGCGATTCTAAAATTTTGAAAAAAACACACATTTTTTTTAAATTTTCTTTATCAATTTTGTTCATATCTTTTAGTCAAATCTAAATATTGATTGTTTGAAATTCTTTTTTTTTTTATAATATTTATCGTAAAAATCATTAATATTTTTTCTATTTGTATCAAAATAATATTTTGAGTCATA
>CACJCG010000028.1 GCA_902591845.1 uncultured Pelagibacteraceae bacterium | reverse complement strand
CTTACAAAACCATGGTCTAGAGCTGGAATTGCTTCATATAGGATTTTTTCAAGTTCAGGAGCAGTAACTCTTTTTGTTTGATTACTTTGAGATTGTTGATTCTTTATTTCTTCTTGTTGTTCTTTAGTTAATTTCATGATTGTTATTGAATCTGTTGTAATTACTTTTATATTAATAATGTTGGTTTTCCAACTACGACGATAAACGAATTTCGTAATAACCATTGCGGACGTGGGGGCAGTACCCACCACCTCCACCATTACAACTTATGGGGGTGAACTAGATTCGACGGGTGACTAAAGGCTATTCTTTCGTTCGGGATTGTTCCACCGTAACGGGCTAATTTATAATTGCTAACGAAAGTTACGCACTTGCTGCCTAATTAACTTTGTTAATTAAGCAAACGGGGTATGGGGCACCTGGCAACAGAACGCCCCTCTCTAATTATGATTATCCAGTTTGCTCTACAAAATGAAATTTTGTTTTAAATAAACTTTCTATTATAAACAAAAATACATCTTCATCTCTTGAAATATCCAATTCTCTTACATTGTTCCCAAACCAAGTTCTCTTTTTTTTTGCAAAATGTATTTTTTTATATGATCTAAAAATGTCATATTCATTTTCATCAAAAGAAGCAAAGTCTTTGCCATTTTTTTGAATTCTACCATCTTTTAAAATATCATATTGGTTTTTAAATATACCCTGTTCAACATATTTAAATTGAATAACGGAAGTTTCAGATTTAAGGTAGTGATCTAATCTATTTTTGAAAGACATTTTTTCAAGAAGTAAGCAGAAAGCAATAATATTTTTATATTTCTCTTCCTTTTTTTTTCTTTTAAAACCAAATCTAAGAAAATGAAGAAATATCTTAATTTTATCTTCACTATTTGTAAAATAAATTTCAAGTTTAGTAGATACGTTAGTTGGCATAGGAATTAAATTCATGGTAGTTTTTTGCACTTCTGAATAAATTCTTATTGATCTTATTTTGCTGTAAATAATTTTTTTTTTTTTATAAGTAAAATAATCAGGATATAGAATAATATTATCAGGCAAAGATTCTGATGGTATAGAAATACGCTTTTGCATTTGATTATAAATTAAATATAGTTGATAAAAAATATCCTAGAGGAAGTATTATTGACATTATTATTAAATATAAAATCCACCTTGAAACAGGTTTGTTTAAAGGAATTTTAAAAATCTTTCTAAATACAACTTCTATTCCAACGTAAATTGCAGGTTTAATTATATAAAAAAAAATAATGTAAAAAATAAAAAGACATATTATTACTAAAATATATGCTAGGATTTTTTCCATCTAAATTAAGTTTAATCTAACAACTATAGTTTTTCAACGAAGTCAAAAGGCAAACCTTGGACAAAATAAGGAGATCTCTCAACGAAGTTTTCAACGAAGTAATTTGATTAAGTGAGCAAATATACTAATTTCTAATCTAATGCCGGGCAACAGAACGCCCCTACTAAATTAAATTTTTCTTATTTCAGCCTGAGCAGCAGCTAATCTTGCAACTGGAACTCTATAAGGTGAGCAAGAAACATAATTCAATCCTACTTTAGAACAAAAAGATATACTGTGAGGATCTCCTCCATGCTCTCCACAGATACCTAATTTAAGATTTTTATTTTGTTTCCGTCCTTTTTCTACTGCTATTTCAACTAAATCTGAAACGCCTTCATCTATCGATACAAAGGGATCTACAGAAAATATTTTGCTTTCTAAATAATCATTTAAAAATTTACCACTATCATCCCTACTAATCCCAAAAGTAGTTTGAGTTAAATCATTTGTTCCAAAACTAAAAAATTCAGCATGCTTAGCAATTTCTTTCGCTTTTATCGCCGCTCTAGGTAATTCAATCATCGTACCAACTAGAAATTTTATTTTCAATTTATATTCTTGTTGAACTTGACTTGCAGTTCTAATTACTAAATCTTTCATTATTTTTATCTCAGCCTCTGTAGATACCAGGGGTATCATTATTTCGGGAAATGCAGATTTAATTTTACTTTTTTTAAGGTGTGCTAAAGCTTCAAATATTGCTTTGCATTGCATTTCATAAATTTCAGGAAAAGAAATTCCTAGACGACAGCCTCTGTGACCTAACATAGGATTTTGCTCGTGGAGCTCTTCAATTCTTGATTCAACTTCTTTAACTGGAAGATTAACTATATTAGCAACCTCATTAATTTCCTTTTCTGTACGTGGCAAAAATTCATGTAGCGGTGGGTCCAACAATCTTACTGTGACTGGTAATTCACTCATAATTTTAAAAATATCTATAAAATCTTTTCTTTGATGTGGTAACAGTTTTTCTAATGCTATTGCTCTGTCTTCTTTTGTTTTGGATAATATCATTTCTCTTACAGACAAAATTCGTTCTTCATCAAAAAACATGTGCTCTGTTCTACATAGTCCAATTCCCTCTGCGCCGAAGTCTTTAGCTGTTTTAGTATCTTTTGGTGTTTCAGAATTTGTTCTTACTTTTAGTTTTCTAAAACTGTCAGCCCAAGACATTAGTTTTGAAAAATCACCAGATATTTCAGGTTTAATTGTTGAAACACTTCCGGCAATAATTCTTCCAGTTGAGCCATCAATAGTGATTAAGTCTCCTTCTTTAATCTCTATTGAAGAAGTTTTAAATGATTTATTTTCATAGTTTATATCAATTTCACTTGATCCTGATACACATGGTCTACCCATACCTCTTGCAACTACAGCCGCATGACTTGTCATTCCTCCTCTAGCAGTTAAAATTCCTTTGGCAGCATGCATTCCTTGTATATCTTCTGGAGAGGTCTCTACTCTTACCAAAATTGTATCTTGCATCATTGCGTTTAGTCTTTCAGCCTCTTCTGATGTAAATACAACTTTACCACTGGCTGCACCAGGTGATGCTGGCAATCCACTTGCTATTACATTAATTGTGCTTTTCTCATCTAAAGTAGGGTGCAAAAGTGTATCCAGAGAGTTTGGATCAATTCTTAATACAGCTTCTTTTTTAGAAATTAATTTTTCTTTAACCATATCAACTGCAATCTTAACAGCTGATTTAGCTGTTCTTTTTCCTGATCTTGTTTGAAGCATCCATAGTTTATTACTTTCGACTGTAAATTCTACATCTTGCATATCTTTATAATGTTTCTCTAACTTTTTTAAAATTTTTTGGAGTTCTTTAAAAACTTTTGGCATAGATTCTTCCATTGATAATTCTTTTACTTTGGCATCTTGCCTAGCTTTTTTAGTAATATATTGAGGTGTCCTTGTACCCGCTACAACATCTTCACCCTGAGCATTAATTAAATACTCTCCATAAATTTCATTTGATCCATCTGATGGATTTCTTGTAAACACAACTCCTGTTGCACAATCATCACCCATATTTCCAAAAACCATTGATTGAACGTTTACAGCAGTTCCCCACTCAGCTGGGATTTGATTTAGTTTTCTATAAACTTTTGCTCTATTACTTTCCCAGGATAAAAATACTGCACTTATTGCTCCTAGCAATTGTTCATAAACATCTTGGGGAAAATCTTTTTTTGCTTTTTCTCTTACTGTTCTTTTAAAGTCTTCAATTAATCCATCCCAATCACTTTCATCTAAATCTGTATCTAACAAAACACCTTTTGTAAGTTTATAATTTTCAATTAATTCCTCAAAATGATAACCTTCGACACCCATTACCACATTACCGTACATTTGAATGAATCTTCTATAACTATCTTTAGCAAATCTCCCATTTGAAGTTTTAATTGCTAAAGCTTTAACTGTTTTGTCGTTCAGACCTAGATTTAGAATAGTATCCATCATACCTGGCATTGATACTCGTGCTCCAGAACGTACAGATAACAAAAGTGGATTTTTTAAATCTCCAAATTTTTTAGAAACATCTTTTTCAATTAATTGTAATTCTTTTTTAATTTGAGAAATTAAATTTTTATTTAATTTTTTTTTATCCTTGTAAAAAATTTCACAAACTTTTGTAGATATTGTAAAACCAGGAGGCACTGGAAGATTCATTCTTCCCATTTCAGAAAGATTAAAACCTTTTCCTCCTAGAAAGTTTTTAGGATTTTTAATTTTTTTACTATCCTTAGAATTAAAGTTTAATATAAGTTTTTTCATTAATGGGAGTCGATTAGAGAAAAATTAACATAATTGTTGAACGTTTTACACATCATTTGTATTAGTTCCAGTCTATTCTTCTTTATGACTGGATCTTCTTCGTTCACAATTACATTGTCAAAAAAATCAAAAACCTCTCTTTTGACGCTAGCTAGATTATCTAATGTTTGAACGTAATTTTCATCTTTACTAATGCCTGAAAAATATTTCCTTAATTCACTAATTTTTTTAAAAAGGTTTTTCTCTAACTCAGTTTTAAAAATACCAGGGTCAGTTGTATTTGATAATTCTATTTTATCATTTTTTAATTCACCGTCTAAAATGTTTGAAGCTCGTTTATAGCTTGCAATAATATCTAAACCATCTGGTTTATTAATAATTTTATTTAAATATTTGGCTTTATTAAAAATAACAACGGATTGATCTAAGTTAAAAGAACTGGTTGATGCTTGAATTATATCGTTTCTAATATTTTCTTCCTTCATGTGATATTTTAATCTATCCATTAAAAAATCCAATAATTCATTTTGTAAAGATTGGTTATCAATTTCAAAACCTTGATCTAAATACAGGCTTGAAGAATAATTAATTAGATCTTTTATTTTAAAATCTTTTTTATTTTCAATTATTATTCTTATTACTCCTAGTGCTAATCTTCTTAAAGCATATGGATCTTTAGAACTTGTTGGCTTTTGATTTAATCCAAAAAAACCAACTAAAGTATCAATCTTATCAGCTAAGGAAAGTGCTATGCTAAACGGTTTTTTTGGAACTCTTGAGCCTGAACCTGTTGGTAAATATTGCTCACTTATAGCCAAAGCCAAATCTTTGTCAAAACCTTGTGCGTTAGCAAAATAACCTCCCATCACACCTTGGAGTTCTGGGAACTCACCTACTAGCTCTGATAATAAATCAACTTTACAAATTGATGCTGATAATTCAACTTTCTCTTTACTGATTAAAAGTTCATCAGATATCATTCCACCTAATTTTCTCATTCTTTGGGCTTTATCAAAATAACTTCCTAATCCTTTAAAATAATTCATTGATTTTAAATCAGTAACTTTTTTGACCATATTTTGAGATTTATCTTTTTTCCAAAAAAATTCTGCATCGCTTAATCTTGCTTCAACCACTCTTTCATTTCCTAATTTAATTAATCCCTTTTTATCTTTTTTGTTTGCAACCACTAAAAACTCATTGGTGATATTTTCTTTATTATCAAATATAGGAAAATATTTTTGATGGTATTGCATGGAAATAATTAATATTTCTTTTGGAATATTTAAAAATTTCTTATCAAATTCACAAAGAAGGATATTTGGTTGATCTGTTAAATCTACAACTTCATTAAGTAATCTAGGATTATGTTGAATCTTAATATTTTTATTTTTTAATATATTGTTAAATTTTTTTTCTATTAACTTTTTTCTTTCATTATGATCAATAATAATTTCTTTTTTTTTAAAAAAACTTTTATAATTTTTAAATTCTAAGAACGACTTTTTATTTTCCTCAAATTCTTTATCAATAAAAGTTGAGTTAGAAGATATTAGGTGATGAAAATTAAAATTTAATTTTTTTTTATCAAATACAGCCAGAATTGATTTTAATGGCCTCCCCCAATTTAGGTCAAAAGTTCCCCAATACATTGATTTTTTCCATTGAATTTTATTTAATAATATTGGGATACACTGCTCTAGCAATTCATGTGTGTGCAATTTTTTTGATTTTGTCTTGAAAAAATAAAATTCTCCTTTGTCAGTTTTCTTTTGGTAGAGATCCTTTTTTACGATATTATTTGACCTAACAAAACCCTCTAGTGCTACCTCTGGTGACTTGATATTTGGACCTTTAATCTCCTCAGATTTTAGTACAACATTTTTTTGAACTCCTTCAAACAATACCACTAGTCTGTTTGGTGTTGAGTATGATGAGCTTTTTTTAAATAAAATTGATTTTTCTAAAAAAAAATCATTAAAACTTTTAAGTAAGTCTTCCCTTAAATTTTGTTGAAGATTTGAGGGTATTTCTTCACTAAATAATTCTAAAAAAAACTCTGACATTATTTTTGACTGTCTAACCAAACGCCTGCTGCAGATTTTGTAATATCTCTTATTCTAGCAATATAACCTGCTCTTTGTGCAACACTGATTGCACCTCTTGCATCTAAGATATTAAACACATGACTGGCTTTTAAACATTGATCATATGCTGGTAAAGAAATTTTTTTTTCTACCAAATCTTTTGCCTCAGACTCGTGCATTTCAAACATTTTCAAAAGTATTTCTACATTCGCGTGCTCAAAATTGTATGCTGAAAATTCTTTTTCGGCTTGATGAAATACTTCATGATATTTTACACCTTCATCATTCCACAACAAATC
>CACJCG010000027.1 GCA_902591845.1 uncultured Pelagibacteraceae bacterium | reverse complement strand
CTTTTAAATATGTATAAGAGCCAGAATTTATGAGTAATAATATCAGAAACATCACAATCATAGCCCATGTTGATCATGGCAAAACTACTCTGATTGATAATTTAATGAAACAAAGTGGTTCATTTAGAGATAATGAAGTAGTTGATGAAAGATTAATGGACTCAGGTGAGCTCGAAAAAGAGAGAGGAATTACAATCTTAGCTAAACCTGCTTCAATTAATTGGAACAATTCAAGAATAAATATAATCGATACTCCAGGCCACCGAGATTTTGCTGCTGAAGTTGAAAGAGTTTTAAGTATGGCAGATGGAGCTTTGTTATTAATTGATTCCGCAGAAGGTGTTATGCCTCAAACAAAATTTGTATTATCTAAAGCACTTAAACAAGGATTAAAACCAATTGTCGTTATTAACAAATTAGATAAAGCTGATCAAAGAGCTAATGAAGTTTTAGATGAAACATTTGATTTATTTGTTAGCTTAGATGCAAATGAAGAACAATTAGATTTTCCTGTTCTGTATGCAAGTGGAAGATCAGGTTGGGCAGATCATGAAGTTGATGGTCCAAGAGAAAATTTAAATCCTTTATTAGATTTAATTATAGATCATGTGAAACCTGCACAGTTAGATAAAACTAAACCTTTTGCTATGTTATCAACGCTACTTTACGCAGACAGTTTTTTAGGAAGAAGTTTAGTGGGAAGAATTACACAGGGAAGTGCAAAAGCTAATCAATCTATTAAAGCGATAAATCTAAATGGTGAAAAAGTTGATGAAGGAAAATTAACTAAAATTTTTAGATATGAAGGAACTAAAAAAGTTCCAATAGACGTTGGAGAAGCTGGAGATATTGTAGTTATTGCTGGATTAGAAAAAGCAAATGTTGCTGATACGATATGTGACCTAGAGGTTAATGAACCTATCCCTGCTACTCCGATAGATCCTCCTACGATGTCAATTACAATTACAGTAAATACTTCACCTTTAGCTGGAACTGAAGGTAAAAAACTAACCAGTACTCAAATAAGGAACAGATTAGTTCAAGAAGCTCAAAATAATGTTGGAATAACGTTTTCTGAAAACGAAGGAAAAGACTCTTTTGTTGTAAGTGGTAGAGGCGAATTAATGTTGGAAATTCTGTTAACTCAAATGAGAAGAGAAGGTTTTGAAATGACAGTAAGCCCTCCAAAAGTTTTATATAAAACTGATGAAAGTGCAAATAAACTTGAGCCGATTGAAGAAATTATCATTGACCTTGATGAGGAACATTCATCAAAAGTAATTGACTCAATGAATAGAAGAAAAGGTAAACTCATAGAATTAAAAGATACGGGAACCAATAAAAAAAGATTAATTTTTCACGCACCAACAAGAGGCTTAATGGGATATACAAGCAGATTTCTTACACTTACAAAAGGCAATGGAGTGATAAATAGAATATTCCATAGTTATGGTCCTTTTGAAGGAGAAATGGAAGGTCGAAGAAATGGAGCATTAATCTCGATGGAACAAGGAAAAGCAGTTGCATTCGCGATCTTTAACTTACAAGCAAGAGGAGAAATGTTTGTAACTCATAATGATGCTGTTTACCCCGGAATGATAGTTGGTCTTTCACCTAAACCTGGTGACATGATAATCAATGTTATGAAAGGTAAAAAGTTAACAAATATGAGAACTCAAGGTACTGACGAAAATGTTGTACTTACACCCGTCAGATCAATGTCTATTGCTGAACAATTAAGTATGCTTAATACTGATGAGGCATTAGAAATTACTCCAGATTCATGTAGATTAAGAAAGACTATTCTAGATCCGCATGAAAGAAAGAAAAGCGAAAAAGCTATAGCAGCAGCTTAATCAAAAATTTTATCAACCAGATAAAGTCCTAACGCAACGCAAGGACCTATTCCGAATGCAAATAACAAAGTCCCAACTCCTACAGTTCCACCTAAATACCATCCAATACTGACGACTGTAATTTCTAAAGTTCCTCTAACCAAAGCTATAGGAAAATTGGTTTTTTTTTGTAAACCTACCATTAAACCGTCTCTTGGGCCTGCTCCTAAATTAGCAACTAAATAGATGCCACCTCCAATTCCGACTGTTGTAACCGAGACTATTGCTAAGATTAATTGATTAAAATAATTAGATGGAGTCGGAACAAATTTTATACAAAGATCAATCATTGCTGCAATTATTAAGGCGTTTAAGATCGTTGCTATACCAAGCTTTTGATCAAGTGGTATCCATAAAATTAAAACTGAAATACTTATTAAAAAAGTAATTATGCCAATACTTAAGTTTACGTTTAAAGAGATACCTTGAGCTAAAACACTCCATGGAGAAGCTCCTGTAAATGAAACAATTAATAACCCTTCACCTAAACCAAACAACATCAAACCAAAACAACAAAAAAATAGTGTCGATAATCTTGGTTTAAAATTATATGTTTTTTCAGAGCTCCATTTTACTTTTGGAATTTTTTTTATTTTTAAAAACATAATTATAATAAGCTATATCTATTAATGAAAAATTCTAATAATGTATCTAACAAATGAAAAAGTTAGTAGTATTATTGCTTTCCATATTTTTCTCATCAATTTCTTTAGCTCATGTAGCTCATTATAGCAAATTTGAAAAAATAGAAATGGAGATTTTGAGAAATGATGAAGTAATTGGCTATAACAATTATTTTTTTAAAAGAGATGGTGAAAAAACGACAGTAAAAAATCAATATAAATTTGAGGTAAAATTACTATCTGCAACAATATTTAAAGTAGAGGGTTATGGTGAAGAAATTTATTTAAAAGATAATTTAATTTCTTTTCATTCAAAGACACTACAAAATAAAAAAGAAAAATTTGTAAACTTAAAATTTAATAAAAATAGTAAAAAGTTTGATATCAAAGGATCTTCATATTCCGGTGAAGCTTCTGTAAAAAATATTATTGGAAATTGGTGGAGTCATAAAATTTTACAAGCAGAAAGCCAAATAAGTCCTATTTCTGGCAGTATAAAAGAACAAATAGTTGTTTTTATTGGCAAGGAAATTATTTTAATTAATGGCATACAATACGAAACAGATCATTTCAAACTTACATCTAAAGATATGTCTCTTCCTGAAGATAAAAAATTAAATTTTGACATTTGGCTTGATAAAAAAACTTCAGTGATTGTTAAGATTACATATGAGAGAATGGGTAATTGGGAATATCGCTTAAAAAATCTTGAATAAATTATTTATTTATTTTTTTAAAAAGATCGTTTGCACTTATCCATCCAGCCTCTACTCTTGGACCTACAAACCAATCTGCACACACTCCTAAATTTAATTTATTATTCCAATAACTTTTAACTTTTAAGGATCTAGAATTTGAAGAATATTTCCAACCATGATTTAATGAAGTTAATATTTTTGTTTTTTTAATTCCAGTAAGTTTAAAAAATTGATCAATTAAAATCTTTGAGTTTTTTTCTTTATTTTCTCTATTTTTATTTATTTTTTTATTTGCCCATAGGTTTGTACTTTGTAAAGTCCATAAATCATTATTACTTTTAAATCTTTTTTTACTATTTTCTTTAGCAGCCCAACCTAAAATTTTATCGTTAAATAAATAACTTGATACATTGTTATTAGTTTTTTTAATTTCAATCATGACTGTAATATTTGCATCCATTTTTATTTTTTGTTTGACAAATGGATCCTTAATGAATTTTTTTGATAATTTTTTTAACTGTGGGAATGGGCAAGTTAATACTAATTTATCATAATATTTTGTTTGATTGTTCTTAAAATCTAATTTCCATTTATTTTTAATATATTTAATTCTCTCTAATTCGCTTTGAAAATTACACTTTATATTCTTTGTTAAATGTTTACTAATATCGTTGTTGCCTTTGCGGCCAATTATTTTAACATGATTTTTATTTTCTTTTTTTAATTTGTTTAAAAAAATATGTTTACCACTCCATTTTTTTAAAATTTTTTTTTTACGTAAATTTGTAATAAATTTTTTAAATTGAATTGATTTTGGAGAAATATATTGTGCCCCGTGGTCAAATCCTTTTGATTTATTTAATCTTTTAAAAGAAGATCTACCACCTGGACCTCGAGCTTTGTCATATATGTGTACAGAGTTTTTTTTACTTAATAGATTAGCTATAGTTGATCCTGAAATTCCAGTGCCGATGACACAATAACTACTCATTTTCCTGCAACAGTCATACCCTCTATCATCATAGTTGGTGAATTAACTGAATATTCAAATTCTAAATCATTGGCTAAAATTATATTTTTAAACATATCCTTAAAATTACCAGCAATTGTTATTTCATTTACAGGATATTTAAATTCTCCGTCTTCAACCAAAAAACCAGTGGCCCCTACTGAATAATCTCCTGTTACAAGATTAGATCCGTGACCAATAGTTTCGGTGATGTAAAGACTTCTTGAATTTTTTTTCATAAGATCTCCGTAGCTTATATTTCCATTTTCAAAATATAAATTAGTAGTTCCGCTACTTCTTCCATTTGAGCATAAATTTAATTTTTTTCCGTTGTAAGTGTCGACAAGATAATTTTTAAGTATTCCTTTCTCTATAAGTTGTAGTGTATTAGAGCTTACACCCTCTGAATCAAAATTTTGAGAACCCATTCCTTTAATAATATCTGGTTTATCAATTACATTTATTGAATTTGCAAAAACCTGTTGATCAATTTTATCCCTTAAAAATGAAGTACCCCTTGCAATTGCAGACGCAGATATAGCACTTGCAAACGCACTTAACATTCCCTTTGAAATTCTTTTGTCAAAAATAATGCTAATTTTTTCACTCCCGATTTTGTTAGGGCTCAATTTTCTAATAGTTTGATTGGCAGCTTTATTTCCAAGATATGTTGCTTGCTTAATATCAGACAAATGACGCTTGCTAGAAAATTCGTAGTCTCTTTCCATGCTATTGTCATCTTTTGCAACTGTTACACAAGAAGCAGCAAAAGAAGAAGTTTTATAACCGTCACAAAAACCATCACTATTAGCTAATATAAAATTTGATTTATTTTCAGTGAAACTAGACTCTGTATTTATGATTAGATTATCTGATGAAGCAGATTCCTCTAAATCTTTTAAATATTTTATTTTTTTATCGTTTTCGAATCTTGTTTCATCATACAAATTAAGGCTACTAATTTGTTTGGCTAATAAATTTTTATCAGGCAAAGAATTAAATTCATCCTCTGGTGTAATTTTTGCAGTTTCAAAGCACTTTTCAATTAAAGTTTTTATATTTTCATCTAGTATATTTGATGATGAAATTGATGATCTTCTTTTACCTAAATAAGTTTCTATACTTAATGCCAATCCATCTGATCTATCTGAGGCTTCTAGAGATTTATTTCTAAAATTAACTGTTTCTGAAATTGAGTGGCCAACTGTAACACTTGCGTCAGTTGCTCCCATTTTTTTTGCCAAATCTAAACAATATGAAGCTTTAGATTTTAGAAATTCTTGATCCTTAACCATAATACCTTAAAGTTTTGTTCCACCAACTGTCATTTTATCGATCAAAATTGAAGGTTGAGCGACTCCCACAGGAACTCCTTGTCCTGCTTTTCCACAAGTTCCTATACCTGGATCTAACATCATATCATTTCCTACCATCGATACTTCTTTAAGTATTGATGGTCCATCACCAATAAGTGTTGCACCTTTAATTGGAGATCCAATTTTACCATTATTTATTTCGTAAGCCTCAGTACAATTAAACACAAATTTTCCAGATGTAATATCTACCTGCCCACCTCCAAAACTTACTGCAAAAATTCCTTTATCAACAGATTTGATCATTTCATCTTGAGTTTGGTTGCCACTTAACATCATTGTATTTCTCATTCTTGGCAAAACAATATGTCTATAATTTTCTCTTCTTCCAGACCCGGTAGATCTTGTATTCATTAATCTTGCATTGTGCCTGTCTTGCATAAAATTTTTAAGAATACCATCTTCAATTAAAACCGTTCGCTCAGTTGGTGTTCCCTCATCATCAATGGTTAAACTACCTCTTCTATTATCTATCGTACCGTCATCAACAATTGTTACTCCCTCACTTGCAACTTTTTCTCCCATAAGATCGTGAAATGCTGATGTTTTTTTTCTATTAAAATCTCCTTCTAGACCATGACCAATTGCTTCATGAATTAAGATAGCAGGCCAACCAGGTCCTAAGACTACTTTCATCTCACCAGCAGGTGCTGGTTTACTTTCTAAATTTACTGTTGCAATTCTAAAAGCCTCTTCACAAACATTTTTCCAATTATCATTTTTTAAATAATCGTCATAAGATTGTCTGCCACCAATTCCATATACTCCCGTTTCTTTTCTTCCATTTTTTTCCAACATTACAGAGACATTAAATCTAATTAATGGACGTACATCGGTGAGCGCTTCTCCACCTGATCGAATAATTTCAATTGATTTTTGTTCACCAGCAAAACTAGCAGTCACTTGTTTTACTGATCCATCCTTTTTTCTTAAAAAATCATTTACTTTATTTAAAACTTCTAATTTCGAGTCTAAAGTTTTTTCTTCAATTGGATTAATATCTTCATAAAATTTTTTATTAGATTTTGGAATTTCATGATTATATGTTCCTTTAATCGATTTAAGAGTTGATTTAAGATTTTCTGAGGAATTTTTTAGTGAATCTTTTGATATTTCATTTGAATACGAATAGGCAACAACCTCGTTTGAAATAGCTCTGAAGCCAAATCCTAAATCAGAACTATAGTTTGAGCTTTTTATTTTATTGTCATCTAACAAAATCGACTCTGATTTAGACTCCTCTAAATAAAGC
>CACJCG010000026.1 GCA_902591845.1 uncultured Pelagibacteraceae bacterium | reverse complement strand
TAAAGTATCTTTTAACTTCTCTTGTGTGCCAGCACACATGCATGCACTACCATTGCAAACAAAAGCTTTCTTTTCTCTATGAGATGGTCTTAAAAATTCATAAAATGATTCTGCTCCATGAAGTGTTGAAACCCCAAGGTTATGTTTTTTAGCAATTTCTTTGATATCTTGCGGTTTATCGCTCAATGTATTTTCAGATATTTGCTTAAACAGATTTTCCTTAAGTCCAATTCTACCTGATAGATTACTTATATTTTTTGACAATTTACCCTTTACCCTTTTTTAATAGCTCAAGTATTTATTATAATCCTATCCTTATTGCTATAAATATTAAAGCTATCCTCTTTTACAAAACCAACCAATGTCATGTCAAACTTATTTGCTAAATCAATAGCAAGACTAGTTGGCGCACCAACACCTATTAAAATCCCAATATTTGCCATAAGTGCTTTTTGTACCAGGTCAAAATTAAGTCTACCGGAACAAGCTAAAAATTGTGAAGTGTTATCAAGTAAATTTTCTTTTAGAGAATAACCAATAAGTTTATCTAAAGCATTATGACGACCAACATCCTCCTTAATGGCAACTATATCTCCTTGAGCAGTAAATAATCCACTTGCATGAATACCTCCAGTTTTTGAAAATTCTGATTGATTTTGACGAAGCTTTTTTGGCGAGCTCATTAAAACCTCTTTTGATATTTTTGGATTAGATTTTAAAATTTTGTCTTTTTTAATAATTTCTAAAGCATCTAAAGAACTTTTGCCACAAACACCACAAGATGAGTTTGTTAGAAAATTTCTTTTTATTTTGTCGACATCAATGTTATCTGAATTATTAATTGTAACAATAATTTTATTTTTTAGACCGTATTGTTCTGTAGGTTTACCAGTGAGCTCAATTTTTTCTATATAATCAATTTTTTCAATTATTTTTTCATTAAAAAGAAAACCTCGTACTAAATCTTCATCATCTCCTGGAGTTCTCATCGTAACTGAAATAGTTTTTTCAACCCAAATTTCCTTATCTTTATATCTAATTATTATTTCTACAGGTTCCTCTATAGATATATGATCATTAAAGTTATCTAAATTTTTAGATTTAAATTTAAATACTTTGTATTCAGAATTCATTCGAGCAGTATATTTTAACTTTAAAAATATGAAAGAATGAAAAAAATAAGTTTATGAATTATTGATGTGAATTTTCTTTAAAAAAGCGACTTATAAAAGATATAAATCGCTTTTTTATAAGAATTTATTTTTTTTGATACTTTGCAGCCTCTTCTGAACCGTCAGTTGCAGTCCCTTTACTATATGAGTGAGCACCCATACCTGCAAGCTCTCCATCTTTAACTATAAGATACTGATTTCTGATTTCTTTTTTCTCAAAAAAACATTCCAGTATTTCTCTAACACCATCTGCGTATCTAGTTTGTGCTGATAGAGATGTTCCAGAAGTATGTGGCGTCATCCCGTGATGAGGCATCGATCTCCAAGGATGATCATTTGGTGCAGGCTGAGGAAACCAAACATCTCCAGCATAACCACTTAATTGACCAGATTTAAGCGCTGCAGCAATTGCATCTTTATCGCAAATTTTTCCTCTAGCGGTATTTACGATATAAGCTCCTTTTTTCATCTTATTAATCATTGTTTCATCAAAAAGATGTTCAGTTTCAGGATGCAGTGGACAATTAATTGTAACTACATCACAAACTTTGACCATAGATTCAACTGAGTCATGAAAAGTTAAATTTAACTCTTTTTCAACCTTTTCTGGTAATCTATGTCTATCAAAATAATGGAGATGAACATCAAAAGGTTTCATTTTTCTTAAAGCATCTAAACCAATTCTTCCTGCTGCTACTGTACCAATATGCATTCCTTCAACATCATAAGATCTCTGAACAGCATCAGCGATGTTCCAGCCACCATTATTTACTATTGCATATTGCGAATGATAATCTCTAACCATAGATACAATCATCATAACTATATGTTCAGCAACTGATCTAGAATTACAGTAGGTAACTTCAACTACATCAATTTTATGATCCATTGCAGCTTGCAAATCAACGTGATCAGATCCAATACCTGCTGTAATTGCCATTTTAAGATTCGGAGCAGACTCCATTTTTTTTCTTGTTAGATAATATGGAAAGAAAGGCTGTGAAATAACTACATCTGCGTCTACTAATTCTTTATCAGCAGTGCAATCATCTCCATCTTTATCAGAGGTAACAACTAATTGGTGACCATTACTCTCTAAAAATTTTCTTAAGCCTAATTCTCCTGAAACACATCCTAATAACTCACCAGGTTTAAAATCTCTTCCATTTGGCGAAGGAAGAGTCATTCCATCAGGATATTTATCTATTTTTGGAAGATCCCCTAAAGGATAATTTTTGGGCATCCCATTTATAGGGTCGTCGTATAATACGCAAAGTATTTTCATTTTTATTTTTTCTCATTTCTTTACCCTTATGGTTATTTACCCTATTTTTTTTCTCTACAGTCTTAATTTATTAAAAATTTTTTATTCCTTCAATATTATTTTTTATAACAAATAAATAAAATTTATTTCGAGGGATAATTTTTTTTCAGAATAAATTTGTTAACTAATATAGCTAATCCTAAGATTATAATACATCCGAATATAATTGGATTTATTAAGTATTCAAATGACGCACTTCCAATAATAACCATAATTGGATTACCACCAGCAGGTGGGTGAACAATATTTAATAAAATCATAAAGAAAACACCAGCACCTACAGCTAAGGCAATATTTATGTATATAGGCAAAGGTATGAAATTAACAAAAATAACACCAACAAGTGCGGTACACAAATGACCAAAAAAAACATTTTTTGGTTGTGCAAATGGACTTTCAGGAAAACCAAATAATAGCACCATTGATGAGCCAAAAGATCCAGCTATGAAATATCCCAAAGAACTTTTGTAAGTTAAAACAGTTAAAACACCAATTGTAATTGTTGAAAAAAAACCTGCAATCAAAGCTTTTTGTAATGTAGATTTATCTATATTCATTTATTTTCTAAAGCCTTTTGAACTGTTTTTAATGGCAAAAGCAAACATTCTTTTCTACTAATATTTTTCTTATTAAATATTTCTTTAAAGCTTTTCCATTCGTTATCTACTTTAGATTTTATGTCATCAAACAATTTCTCTCCATGCGATATAAAGGTCATTATTTGATTAATCTTTTTATCTCTTATTTTTCTAGATAATAAGCTTACCGATGCCTGACAATAAACACATGATTTGCATTGATAAGCCATGTCTTTTACAACTTCATCTTTAACAATTAAGCTTATTTCCATTTCATCTCCACATAATGGATTTTTGTGTTTAGTTTTATGAGTGTAATTTTCAAGAACTTTGTTGTTTTCTGTATGTGAGGCAATTTCTAAAATTCTTAAGTCCATTTAATTTCTTTAATTCAAGTTTGAATGTTTTATATTTTGATTAATGGATCATAACAATATTTTAGGCACAGTGCTAGCAGGCGGAAAGTCACAAAGATTTGGTGAAGATAAATCACAAGTTACCTTAGCAAACAAGCTATTAATAGATTACGTATTGTCGGAAATAATTGATCAATTTAAAGAGATTTTGATTGTCTCAAATAATTCGATAAATTTTCAAAGTTCAGAAAAAATTACTAAAATTGAAGACTATAAAAAAGGACTTGGTCCTTTATGTGGAGTTTTATCTGCCATGAAATGGAGCAAGACAAATAAAAGAGATTACCAGTGGATAGCAACTTTCCCTGTGGATACTCCTTTTTTTAAGAAACAAATACTAAAAGATTTCATTAAAAATATTAATTTTAAAGATAGTGATTTATTTTTTATTAAATCGAATAATACAAGACATAATATTTTTGGCTTATGGTCAATAAAATTATTAGATAGGTTAGAAAAAGACTTAAATGATGGAGAAAGAAAAGTAGAGTTATGGGCAAATAATGTTGGGGTTAAAATTATTAATATGGAGTTTCCAAATAACGATCCTTTCTTTAATATAAATACAAAAGAAGATTTAGAAAAAGCTAAAGAAATTTTGAAAAATGATTAGTTACGAGCAATCCAAGAAAATATTAAAAAAAGCAAAAATTAAAATTAAAGATGAGATAATTAATAGTGTTAAATCTTTAAATAGAGTTGTTTCAAGCAATGTTTATTCCAGCATAAATTATCCAACAGGTGATAATGCTGCTTTTGACGGATATGCAATTAATTCGAAAGATACCAATCGAATTAAAAAAAAATCAAAAAAAAAATTTAAGATAATTGGCTCAATTGCCGCTGGTTCTAAACCATTAAAGAAAAAAATTAAAAAATTTGATGCAATAGAGATAATGACAGGAGGGATAATTCCAAAAGGGTTTGATACAATTATTCCAATTGAACAAATTAATTTTTACCCAAATAAAAAAAATAAAAAATATATTCTAATAGACCAAAAAATAAATAAATTTAACCATGTAAGGTTTGCTGCTTCAGACTTTAAAAAAGGTGAGATTGTAATTAAAAAAAATACAATCGTTCAACCAAACCATATTTTAGCTTTTAAAAGTTTAGGAATAAAACAAATTAGAGTTAAAAAAAAAATCAACATTCTATTTTTTTCTACTGGTAATGAAATTACTGATAAAGACAATATTCCGAGCTGGAAGGTTAGAAATTCAAATAGTCACTATATCAAAAATTTAAATGAAAACTTTTTATTTAATTTTGAAAATGGAGGTATATTAAAAGATAATCACCAAAGTATTTTTAAAAGTAAAATAAAAAAAATGTTAAATAATAAAACTGATATTATTATTACATCAGGTGCAGTTTCTGCTGGTAAATATGACTATATACCTACTGTAGTTAAAAACTTTAAATTATCAGCCTACTTTAAAAGCGTTGCAATTAGACCAGGAAAACCAATTTTATTTGCTAAAATTAAATCTAAACAGAAATCAATTTTTGGTCTTCCGGGAAATCCTATGTCTTCAGCAGCATGTTTTAGGTTTTTTGTAATTCCCTATATAGAAAATATATTAGGTTTAAACAGTGAGAAACCTATTCGTGGTATTTTAAAAAATAGTTTTAAGAAAAAAAAGAAATTTACTCGATTTGCTAAAGGTAAATTAACTACAACTAAAGATGGAAAAATAGAAGTTGAAATATTGAAGGGACAAGAGTCTTTTAGAATTAAATCATTTATAAAATCAAATATTTGGGCTTTGTTGCCTGCTGTTAAATCACAATTTAAAAAAGGGGAGATAGTAGATTGTTTTTTCCCCAACCACTCCAATCAAACTTTAATTTAGAAACGTATTTTTGTTGTAGAAAAATCTTTTTACAATTAGATTTCTGATTATGTTAGAGTTGAGAAATCCAAGAATAGCTATTCCTGTTGTACTTTTTGCTGGCCTTCTATGGTCGTTCGGCCCTTTAGTGGTGCGATACATGGATGATCCCCAATTGGTACCTTGGCAGTATATTTTTGGCAGAGGTTTAACAATTTTCATATTATTAAACCTTTATTTATTTTTTGAAGAAGGAAAAAATTTTTATAAAAACTATTATAAAATAGGTTTATCTGGAGTAATCGGTGGATCTGGATTGGGGATCGCTATGATTACATTTATTTATTCAATTACAAATACCAGTGCTGCAGTTACTTTGCTTTGTTTAGCTGCAATGCCTTTTTTTACAGCATTATTGGCATTTTTATTTTTAAAAGAAAAAATTTCTCTTAACGTTTGGGTATCAATCATAATTGCAACAGTTGGAATAATTATTATGGCTCTTGATAATACTGGAGAAAAATCATTAATTGGTTTTGTGTTTGGTTTAACGTCTTCAATTGGTTTCTCAGTTTTTTCTGTAACCCTAAGATGGAGAAAAGAAACACCAAAATTTACAACAGTTGCATTTGCAGGTTTCTTTTGTTTCGTTTTTGCAACGATTATGATTTTATCAAATAACTTAGTTTTCTTTTCATCTAGTTATAATGGAACTTTGTTTTCTCTACATGGGACGTTAGTTTGTTTTGGATTAATTTTATATTCAATTGGATCTAAGGCAATACCAGCAGCAGAATTGACTCTGTTATCTTTAACTGAGGTTGTGGGAGGAATTTTTTGGGTTTGGCTACCAATATTTGGCATTAACGAAGTACCGTCTACCAATACTATAATAGGCGGATTTTTTCTATTTGTATCTATATTTTACTACAGTCTTATCATGAGATGGAACAAAAGATATATAGCATTAAATTAATATGGAACGACCAGATTTTTTTGAACTTGAAAATGGTGACAAAGTAAAACTTCCTTTTTCGAATAGGGAGTACGATCAACGTGTAACCAAACTAAGATCAATTATGGATAAAAATAACATTGATATGGTTATCCTAACCTCAATGCATAACGTTGCGTATTATAGCGGTTTTATTTATTGTTCATTTGGAAGACCTTATGGTTGCGTGGTAACAAAAGATAAAATTTCAACAATTTCAGCAAATATTGATGCAAGTCAGCCTTGGCGAAGATCTCATTGCGATAATGTAATTTATACTGACTGGAAAAGAGATAATTTTTTAAGGGCTATTGTTTCGATTATTGGGAGAGATGAACCCCCAAAAAGTATTGGTATTGAAAATGATCATGTAACATTAGAAATTAGAGAAAAAATAGGATCTATTTTTACTTTCTCAGTTTTTAGCGATATTTCAAAAGATTTGATGAAATTAAGAATGATAAAATCGAACGAAGAAATAGAAATTATTAAAAATGGTGCAAGGATTGCTGATATTGGTGGTGAGGAAATATTAAATAATATTAGAGAAGGCAATACGGAAATTGAAGTGGCAATTGCTGGAAGAGATAAAATGGAGAGAGAGATAGCTAAAACTTATCCAGATGCAGAATATATGGATACTTGGGTGTGGTTTCAGTCAGGTATAAATACTGATGGAGCACATAATCCAAAAACAAATAGAAAATTAATCAAAGGTGATATTTTATCTTTAAATACATTTCCAATGATCTCAGGATATTACACTGCACTTGAGCGGACTTTATTTTTGGATCATGCAGATGATGCTTCACTTAAAGCTTGGGAGGCAAATGTAAAAGTTCATAAAAAAGGATTAGAATTAATTAAACCAGGCGTTAAGTGTTCTGATATTTGTCATGAGCTTAACGAACTTTTTGCTGAGCTTGGTTATCTTCAGTATCGAACTTTTGGTTACGGACATTCATTTGGTATGCTTTCACATTTTTATGGAAGAGAGGCTG
>CACJCG010000025.1 GCA_902591845.1 uncultured Pelagibacteraceae bacterium | reverse complement strand
AGGTTCTTGATCTCCCAATACGTCTTCAACAACAGAGTCCCAAATAATTTCAATTTTTTTATTTTCCATTAATTTTTTTTGAAGCATTTTTTCAGCTCTCAAACTATCTCTTCTATGAATTAATTTAACTTTGGATGCAAACTTTGTAAGGAACATCGCTTCTTCAACAGCTGCGTTACCTCCTCCAACAACAGCAACCTCTTTATCTTTAAAGAAAAAACCATCACAAGTAGCACACGCAGAAACACCAAATCCTCTATATTTTTGTTCAGATTTCAGATTTAACCATCTAGCCTGAGCTCCTGTAGAAATAATTATGCTATCAGCAGTATATTTTTGCCCACTATCGCCTATAGCCTCAAACGGAGTAGATTTTAAATTTACCGAACCAATATGATCTTCAATCATTTCAGTTCCAACTGCTTTTGCTTGTTCTTTCATTTGATCCATTAACCATGGCCCCTGAATAACTTCAGAAAATCCTGGATAATTTTCAACATCAGTTGTCGTTGTTAATTGTCCTCCTGGCTCAGATCCATAAACTAAAATAGGATTTAACATTGCACGAGCAGCATAAACTGCTGCAGTGTATCCAGCTGGACCTGATCCAATTATTAACACTTTTGTGTGTTTAGTTGGATTTTGACTCATATGAAAGCTATATAGTGATTAATGACTAAATTAAAAGGTATTTTATTAACCCAAGGTATGCATGGCATGATAAGCCAGGTAGAAGGTTTAGCTAAAGCTTTAGATTTGGATTTTACACACCATAAGGTTGAACTAAATAATTTTTGGAAAATTGTTCCTCCAAAATTAACTCCAATATCACAAAATGTTTATAAAAAAATAAACGAGTCTGATTTTGATGTAATTATTTCATGTGGAAGAAAAAGTGTGATTCCCTCAATTCACTTAAAAAGTATTTCAAAAAAAAAAGCTTCAAATATTCATATTCAAGATCCAAAAGTAGATTTTAATCATTTCGATTTTATTGTTGCTCCCAAACACGATGGGATAAGTGGTCCAAATGTAATTAAAACAAAAGGTGCAATTCACTATTTAACGGAAAATGAAATTGAAGAAAATAGAAGTTATTTAAATTCATTTATCAAACAGGATAATAGAAAAATTTGGTGTTTGATAATGGGTGGTCCTACAAAATATTATGACTACTCAACAAAAAATATGAAGCATATCTTTTCAATTTTTTACAAACTATTGAAAAAACATGATTTTCAACTTGTGGTGATACCTTCAATGAGAACACCATTAAATACTATACATTATGCAAAAGAGTTTTTTGGAGAAAATCACACTGTGATTATGAATGTTGATAAAAAAGCTTATCTTTCAGCTTTAGCTATTTCTGAAAATATAGTTGTTACATGTGACTCTAGCTCAATGATATCTGAAGCTGCATTAACTGGAAAACCAATTTATGTCGCCAATATTTTACCAAAAAGAAAAGATGTTAGATTTCAGAATTTTAGAAATTTATTCAGAGAATTAAATATTACTAGAAACTTAGGTGAAGAAATTGAAAATTGGAACTATCAAAAATTAGATGAAACGAATAGAGTAGCAAAAATTATTAAAGAAAAAATTCATTCATAATGTCATTTTTAAATTCAATTAAAAATAATTCAAAAGAACATAATTTTCCTTTTAATCACTGGGAATATAGTGATGCTTTATCGGAAGGTGCAATTGATGAAATAGTTAGGGCAGATATTCCTGATGTGAGCAAACATAATCTTAATTATGATGGAACAAGAGCACTAGATGGTGGGGCAGCAGAATTTAGAGAAGGTATAGCTTCTGGAGGAAAAGCAATAAAATTTAGATGTTTCATTGCTAAAGAAAATTCATCTCAATTTCCACATTTAGTAAAATTTATAAACGAACTCCAGTCTAAAGAAACATATGAAACAATTTCTAAAATGATAAATAAAGATTTATCAAATTCTTATGTTAGGGTTGAAGTTATATGTGACCGAGAGGGTTTTTGGCTTAAACCTCATTGTGATATAAAAGAAAAACTCATGTCTGGATTAATATTTGTAAATAAAACAAATGAATCTGAAGATTTAGGAACTGATTTTTATAATGAAAAATTAGAAAAGGTTAAGACACTTCCTTATAAACACAACTATGGCTATCTTTTTACCAGTGGACCAAACACTTGACCGGTAATAGATATATTTTTAATAAAAAAGTCAACAGCATTACATATTTGCTCCACACCAACTTGTCTTTTTAAAGGGGTTGCCAAATATTGTTTTTTGAAATGTTTTTTAGATTGTCTTTTATTTTTAATAGTGGGGCCAGGTGCAATTGCGTTTACTCTTACATTTGGAGCCAAGCTCATAGCGCTAGTTTTTGTGAGAGTATACAATCCTGTTTTACTAATTGTATAAGAAAAAAAATATGGAGTTAATTTAAAAACTCTTTGATCTATAATATTAATAATATTATTATTTCCTTTCCTTACATTTTTTGCAAATTCTTTAGTTAATAATGCTGGTGTTCTTAAATTAGTTCTAAGATGTTGCCCCCAGCTATCTGTTGTAAAATTTTCTAATTTATCATTTTCAAATAAAGAGGCATTGTTAATTAAACAATCAAAATATTTAAGTTTAGATTTTGCAAATTTTACAATTTTATTTACATCATTTTCTTTACTTAAATCACCTTTGACTAAGTAAACTTTTGTACCTTCATCAGATAACTCTTTTTTTAATTTTTCTGCTTTTAATTTTGATTTGTTATAATGGATTAAGATTTCTATATTAGGACCAGATAATTTTCTTGCAATCGCAGCACCCATTCGAGTTGCTCCACCAGTAATAATTATTTTCCGTGCTTCCATTTTTTATCTCTTTTTTTTGTAACTTTAGTGCCTGGCATACCCATAGTTGATCTACCTTTTGGATAAAGCTTATTTTTTACATCATACTGCCTTATTTTTGGATTCAATGTAATTTCTAATTCAGTACTCTCCAATTTTCTTATTTCATCTCGTATTTTAGCAGCTTCTTCAAACTCTAAATTAGACGCAGCTTCTTTCATTTTTTTATCCAAGCCTTTGAGATGTTTTTTAAGATTTCCTCCAACATTAGACCCTTCACTTATTTTAACGTAGTCTTTCTCATAAACACTTTCTAGAATATCACTGATTTCTTTTTTTACTGATTTTGCATCTATCTTATGTTTCTTATTATATTCTAATTGAATTTTTCTTCTTCTATCGGTTTCTGCAATTGCTTTTTTTATACTTTTAGTTTCTTTATCTGCATACAAGATTACTTTACCATCAACATTTCTTGCTGCTCTCCCTATAGTTTGAATTAAAGATGTTTCTGATCTTAAAAAACCTTCTTTATCAGCATCTAAAATTCCAACTAATGCACATTCAGGAATATCTAATCCTTCTCTCAATAAGTTAATTCCAACCAAAACATCAAATACACCCATCCTCAAATCTCTCATAATTTCAATTCTTTCAAGTGTATCAATATCAGAGTGCAGATATCTTACTTTAATTCCATTCTCATGAAGATATTCAGTTAAATCTTCTGCCATTTTTTTTGTTAATGTTGTAACCAATACTCTATGATTATTTTCTATAACTCGTTTACATTCATGCATTAAATCGTCGACCTGATTTTTTGCGGGTCGAATTTCCACGGGTGGATCTATAAGACCAGTTGGTCTGATAACTTGATCAATAAATTTACCTTTAGTTTGCTCTAGTTCCCATGGACCAGGAGTTGCTGAAACGAACACAGTTTGAGTTCTCATTAAGTCCCATTCTTCAAATTTTAGTGGCCGATTATCCATACATGAAGGAAGTCTAAATCCATATTCTGCTAAAGTACTTTTTCTTGATCTATCTCCTTTATACATTCCATTAAGTTGAGGAACAGTAACGTGGCACTCATCGACAAATATCAAAGTATTATCAGGAAAGTATTCAAAAAGAGTGGGGGGAGGTTCTCCTGGTTTTCTTCCTGACAAAAATCTTGAATAGTTTTCAATACCAGCACAAGAACCAGTTGCTTCAATCATTTCAAGATCAAATTTAGTTCTTTCTTCTAATCTTTGTGCCTCTAATAATTTATTTTCAGCACGGTGTTTTTTTAAAGTTACTTCTAACTCTTTTTTAATATTAATAACTGCTTGCTCAATTGTAGGTTTTGGTGTGATGTAGTGACTATTTGCATAAACTTTTACTAAACTTAATTCTCTTACTTTATCACCAGTTAACGGATCAAACTCTTCTATCTGTTCAAGTTTATCTCCAAACAAACACAGCCTCCAAGCTCTATCCTCTAAGTGTGATGGAAAAATTTCTAAGTATTCTCCTCTTGCTCTAAATGTGCCCCTATAAAAATTTTGATCATTACGTTTATATTGAAGAGCAACCAAAGACTTAATTATTTCTTCTCTGTTATAATCATAATTTTTTTGGAGTGTTAAAGTCATTTTGCTATATGCTTCAACAGATCCAAGACCATAAATACAAGAAACACTTGCAACAATTAATACATCATCTCTTTCTAATAGAGATCTTGTTGCAGAGTGTCTCATCCTATCAATTTGTTCATTAATAGAGGCCTCTTTCTCTATGTATGTGTCTGATCTTGGGACATAAGCCTCAGGAGTGTAATAGTCATAGTATGAAACGAAATATTCAACAGCATTATCAGGAAAAAATGTTTTCATTTCCCCATAAAGTTGAGCGGCAAGAGTTTTATTTGGAGCTAAAATCAAGGCAGGTCTATTAGTAGCTTCAATAACTTTAGCCATGGTAAAAGTTTTTCCAGATCCTGTTACACCAAGTAAAACTTGATTAAATTGATCTTTGTTAGCACCATTAACTAATTTTTTTATGGCCTCAGGCTGATCTCCTGCAGGTTTAAAATCAGATTTAATTTTGAATTTTTTTCCACCCTCTAGTTTTCCACCAATTTTAGGATTTTTACTCTGAATATCTGTAATTAAATCTTGATAAGTATTTTCCATATATTAAACAACGTAGTAGAATTTATTTATATTTCAATGAGCATAATATCAGACAGTTTAAAAAAGATTAAACCATCGCCCACTATTGCTGTTACTCAAAAAGCAAGAGAATTAAAAGCTGCCGGAAAAGATGTTATTGGATTAGGTGCGGGAGAGCCAGATTTTGACACTCCAGATAATATTAAGCAAGCAGCTATAAAAGCTATTAACGATGGTGATACCAAATACACTGCAGTAGATGGTACTCCAGCATTGAAAAAAGCAATCGTAGAAAAATTTAAAAAAGAAAATAATTTAGATTATACAACTGATCAAATTACAGTTGGAGCTGGTGGTAAGCATGTAATTTATAATGCAATGATGGCCACATTGAACGAAGGTGATGAAGTTATAGTTCCTGCTCCTTATTGGGTTTCTTATCCAGATATGGTTTTATTAGCTGGAGGAAAACCAGTAATAATGGAATGTGATGAAAAACAAGGTTTTAAAATAAATCCAAATGATCTTGAGAAATTTATAACTTCAAAAACAAAATGGATTATTCTTAATTCTCCTTCTAATCCAACAGGAGCATGTTATTCAGAGCAAGATATAAAAGCAATTGCAGATATTTTAGAAAAACATAATCACGTATATATTTTAAGCGATGATATTTATGAACATGTGACTTATGAGGGTTTTAAATTTTTTACTATTGCTCAAATTGAAAGTTTAAAAGATAGAGTGCTTACAATGAATGGTGTAAGTAAAGCTTATTCAATGACAGGCTGGAGAATAGGGTATGCAGCTGGTCCAAAAGATATCGTTAAGGCTATTGCTAAAATCCAATCACAATCAACAACTAATCCTTCTTCTATTAGTCAAGCTGCTGCAGTTGAGGCACTAAGTGGGACACAAGACTTTATTAAGGAAAGAGCAAGCTCTTTTCAGGAGAGAAGAGATTTTGTGGTTAATGCTTTAAATGCAATAGATGGTATTGAATGTCTAAATCCAGATGGAGCCTTCTATGTCTTTCCAAGTTGCAAAGGTTTAATGGGTAAAAAAGACCCAAATGGAAATGAAATTAAATCTGATACTGATTTTGTTCAATCATTATTAGAGAATAGTGGGATTGCTGTAGTCCAAGGTTCTGCATTTGGTTTAGAAGGTTTTTTCAGAATTTCTTATGCAACATCAATGGATAATCTTAAGAAAGCAATGGATAAGATTTCTAATTTTTGTAAGAGTTTAAACTAATCCTAATTGAACAACTGATTTAGCATTCTCAATTATACAATCTTTTGCAGGTTTAAATTTAAATCCCAACAATTCCTCTGAATAAGACGTATCAGTTTGCATTAAAATACCAAGATCAGGAATCATCATTTTAGCACTTGAATCAATATAACTTATTAATTTAACCATAAAATTCGGCAATTCTTTTTTAGGAAGTTTTTTCGCATACTCAGGCATTGCCTCTGCCATTAATTGAGACAACTCGACTAATTTTTTAACTTCTTTTCCAACAATTAATCTTCTGCCACCAACTTTATTATTACCAATGCACGCAACATGAGCTTTAGCTATATCTTTGACATCAGAAATCAAAACTGCAAATTTAGGCGCTCCAGGAAATTTACCTTTCAAAAATTGTCTAACATATTCTATAGAGGTTCCTCCTTTTTTATCTAAAGCATCACCAAATACTCCACCTGGATTAATAGTAGTTAACTTACTTTTTAATCCTTTGCTTTCCATTAATTTCCAGGCAGCTTTTTCAGCTTTTGTTTTTGATAAAAAATAATCATTAACTCCTTCTGTCCAATTTTCATCGGTCCAATCATTTTCACCAAATGTATAAGGGTTGCTTCTATTAGGCTTTCTAAACATGGCCACAATTGAGGATGTTTTAATTATCTGTTCAACTCCTGCATTTATACCAGCATTTAAAACTCTTAAAGTTCCATCTACAGCAACGGGTAATAAACATTCTCTATCTCTTGAAACTTTCATTGGAAATGGGGAGGCAATATGAAAAATATATTTACATCCCTTTGCAGCTTCATCCCAGCCATCATTTTTTAAAAGATCTAATTCTATAAAAGATAAATTTTCGATTGGTGCATGCTTTTTTATAGTTTCTTTAGTTTGATTGATTAGATCTTTATTCCTAACAGTTCCTAATACTTCATAACCCTTATTTAATAATTCTATAGCCGTATGTTTTGCGATCCATCCACTTATTCCAGTTACTAATACCTTATCTGTCATTATATTTACCTTTCTATCAGTTATTATTTTTAATCTCGAATTAGTGAGATAGGAATTTTTCGGCCTCTAATGCTGCCATACAACCCATTCCTGCAGCTGTAACGGCTTGTCTAAATGTTTTGTCTTTTACATCTCCCGCAGCATAAACTCCAGGAATATTTGTTTCAGTAGAATCTGGTTTAGTAATTA
>CACJCG010000024.1 GCA_902591845.1 uncultured Pelagibacteraceae bacterium | reverse complement strand
CCTTTATGAATGAGAATAAAACTATTGTTAATAGTTGGAATGAGTGGGATCCATTAAAACATGTAATTGTTGGGAGAGCAGATGGCACATGTATACCTGCGCCTGAACCGGCATTAGATGCAAAAGTTCCAGAAGACAGTGATATGCGAGGTCAGTTTGGACCAAGAACAAAAGATGCTGTAAATAAAGCAAATCAACTTTTAGATGATTTTTCAAATATGCTTCAAAAAAGAGGAATTAAAGTTGATCGACCAACACCAATAGATTTTAATCAAAAAACCTCAACACCTGATTGGGAAGCCGAAACTATGTTTGGCTGCATGCCTCCAAGAGACGTTTTGTTAACAGTAGGAAACGAAATTTTAGAAGCTACAATGAGTTATCGTTGTCGTTGGTTTGAATATCTATGTTATCGACCACTTTTAAAAGATTATTATAATCAGGATCCTAACATGAGACATGAATCTGCTCCGAAACCAAGATTAACTGATGCAGATTATAGAAGAGATTATTTATCAGATAAAATAGGTGTTCAAAAAAGATTAGAGTGGACTGAAAAAAAATATTTTGTAACTACTGAGGAAGAACCGTTATTTGATGCAGCAGATGTACTAAGATTTGGTAAAGATCTAGTTGTTCAACATGGATTTACAACAAATTTGAAAGGAATTGATTGGCTAAAGAGACATTTTAAAGATCACAGAGTTCATGCAGTTAATTTTCCAGGGGACCCTTATCCAATTCATATTGATGCAACTTTTACACCAATAAAAGAAGGTCTAATTATCAACAATCCTCAAAGAAGACTTCCTAAGGAACAAAGAAAATTATTTGAAGATAATGGTTGGGAAATATTGGATAGTGCTCAACCAGCACATAACGAACCACCACCATTATGTTATTCATCAACTTGGCTATCAATGAATGTATTAGTATTAGACCCTAAAACAGTTTGTGTGGAAAAAAGTGAAACTTATCAAGCTGAACAGTTAGATAAATTAGGAATGGAAGTTTTGCCAGTAGAACTTAGAGACGCATATGCTTTTGGAGGAGGCCTTCATTGTTGTACAGCTGATGTTTATCGAGAAGGAGATTTAAAAGATTATTTTCCAAAGCAATAATTTATTTTAAAATTAACTTGGATTTTGTTTTAAAAATTCAATGTATTTAATTACATCATCGTATTTTTCATCAGGAATATCTTTGTAGCTTGCATTGAATTTAGTTCTTACACATATAGCAACATGGGCATATGGGTTTCTACCTTTAGGGTGATTTGGATGGTCAGGTAATTGTCCCACCAAATAATCGCCAGTTTTCTGAATAATTTTCCAAAGCTTCACTTTTTTTTCTGGAGACATTTTTTTAAAAAAATTTAATAAGGTATTTTAATTAAGTAAAAAAATCATTTTTTGAAAATAGTGAAGTATTCATATCTTTAACATAAAATTTTTCTTGGTCTGATTTAAACCTTGAAACTCTTAAAATACCATTTTTTACAGCTATTTTAATAAATTTTTTTTCAACTGAAATAATGTGGCCTGGTCGATATTCAGTATTTATATGATTTTCAAACATAGTATCCAAAAAAATATATTCTTTTCCCTTAAAATTTGCCCATGCACCTGGTTGCGGGTTACATCCTCTTATAAGATTATATATTTCTTTTCCTGATTTGGTCCAAACAATTTGCGCATCTGATTTTTTGCACCAGGTTTCGTATGATGATTTAGAGTTGTCTTGTGGCGTCCTCTGAGCGTTTCCATTAGCAATTAGGTTTACAGCTTCGATACATGAATCCACACCTAATGGAAATATTTTTGAAAAATAAACATCACCTAATGTATCATCAGGATTAATGTTAATCTCTTTCTGTAATAAAATATCTCCTTCATCTAATTTGTTATTTGGATAAAAAATAGTTAAACCGGTTTTATTAGCACCTGAAATAATTGGCCAGTTTATACAACTGGGACCACGATGTAATGGCAGTAAGGAAGGATGAAAACAAATAGAGCCATATTTGGGAATATTTCTAACAGTTTCCGGTAAGAAAAAGGTTACATAAGCCATAAGACAAAGATCTGCATCATGTGATTTAATTTGATCAATTATTTTTCTTTCGTGAAAACTTGAAATTTCAAATAAAGGAATGTTTGAAATTTGAGCATACCTTTTTACTGGATCAATATTTTTTTCATTTAAATCTTGTTTGGAGTAAACTGCTATTATTTCATGATCTGTTTCCTCATGAAATTTTTTTAAAGTACTTAATCCAAATTTTTGTTTACCCATGAATATTATTTTCATATTTTAATTCCTTGAATTAAAAAACTTTAACATTTTAAATATTTACAACTTCTATATCATCATATACAAGAATTGTTTGTTTAATTTAGAGAAAACATTTAATAGTTTATTCCCTATATGCAGAAGCATAACCGGAGAAGGCTATCGCTCATCTTTTAATATTATTAAAAAATTCATTCCATTTAAAAAATATAAATATCCTACTGGAAAAAAAGTGTTTGACTGGATTATACCGAGTGAGTGGAGCATTAAGGATGCTTATATTGAAAATTTAAATGGTAAAAAAATTATAGATTTTACTAAAAATAATCTTCACCTAATGGGTTACTCAACACCAGTTAATAGAGTAATGCCTTTTTCTGAATTAAATAAACATCTACATAGTATACCCAAGTTACCCAAATACATACCTTATGTTACAAGTTATTATAAAAAAAATTGGGGATTTTGTTTGAGTCACAAACAAAGATTAAAAATAAGGAAAGGAAATTACAAAGTCTTAATTAACAGTAGTTTAAAAAAAGGATTTGTAGAATGGGGAGAATTTTTATTAAAAAAAACTATCACAGATAAATCTTTAAAAAAAGATACAATTTTAATAACTAGTTACCTTTGCCACCCTTCTATGGCAAATAATGAATTGAGTGGACCATTAGTTCAAATATTGCTCTTCTTAAAGCTGAAAAAATTAAAAAAAAGAAAATTTAATTATTTATTTGTAATAAATCCAGAGACAATTGGATCGATAAGTTTCATTCATAAAAATTTGAAATTTTTAAAAGAAAAGATTTTTTCTGGTATAGTCTTGAATTGTCTAGGTGGACCAGAAAAGAAACTTTCATACAAATGTTCAAAAAAAGGAAATTCGCCACTAGATAAATTGTTTAAAAACCTGGGCAAAGAAAGAAAGTTAAATATTAGAAAGTTTGATACTGACGGAAGCGATGAACGACAGTATTGTGCTGCAGAATTAAATTTACCAGTAGGTCAATTAGCAAGAACAATTTATAATACTTACAAGGAATATCATACATCAGGTGATAACAAAAAATTTGTTAAGTTGAATAATTTTAAAAAAACAGCCAACGAAATATTTGATATCATTAAAATGAATGAAAAAAGAATTTTTTTGAGAAGAAAACAACCTAATTGTGAAATCCAGCTTGTAAAAAAAAATCTTTTCAATAATTCAAACATACCAGACACCTGGAAAGATAAATCTAAAAAGATTGTAAATTTTAAAGTTCAGCTAAACATAATTAAAGAAATATTATCTTCTGCAGATGGAGAAACTTCCTTATCAGATTTAGAATCTCATCGAATTTATGGTGAAAAACCTTTAAAAAAATTTTATCTTAAACTAAAAAAATTAAACTTAGTTTATTAAATGAACAATAATTATAATTCCAGTGAATTCAAACAAACATTAATTGAAGTCGGGATAACCAAAGGTGATAATGTTTTTATCCATTCGTCTTTGAAAACAATTGGAAAATATCAAGATGAAGAAAATCCAGATTTACTAAGCATGATTAAAAATTCAATATTTGAAATTATAGGTGATAAAAGTTTTATAGCTGTTCCAACTTTTAATTTTAATTTTTCTAAAGGTGAGGATTTTGATATAAATAATTCACCTTCAATTGGAATGGGTATATTTTCAGAATTTATTAGAAATAATAAAAGTAGTAAAAGAACTTCTCACCCCATGCATTCAATTTCTATTTTAGGTAATAACTCAGAATATATATCTAGTTTAGAATCAGAAACCGAATTTAGCGAAGGGAGTGCATTTGATTACATAGTAAAAAAAAAAACTAAGATTCTATTTTTGGGTAATAGTTTTACAACTACCTTTTTACATATAGCAGAGGAAAAAGCAAAAGTACCCTATAGATTTTGGAAAAGGTTTAGTGGAAATGTAATTAAGGATACAATTAAAAAAAAAATTGATATTAAATATTATGCAAGAAGACTCGAAATAGAACCTGAACCAATGCTTGATAATAATAAAATTTTGAACTTTTTAGAAAATAAAAAAATAATGACTAAATCCCTAAATAATAAAATAAACTTAATGATTTGTTTTTCTAACTCTTATGTAGAAAGTTGTTTTTTAAAATTAAAAGAAAATCCAAATTATTTCCTCTTTGAATAAACTTTTTGAATATATTTTATTTTTAAGGTAACCAAGAATTATATAAAGGATTATCTTTATTGATTGGAAGTTTAATGTTCTTATTTTGTCTAGAAGAATCATACACAGCGGTTACAAATTCTAGAGATTTTCTAGCATCTGATAAAGTTACCTCATCACTAGGGGATCCATCTAGTTTATTAGCAATTTCTTCAAACATACCTGCATACCATGATTTTGGTTTTTTTACTTTTGATAGTACTTCATCTATTTGAGCTTGAGTTATAGGAGCTCTTGGTAAAAAGTCCCATTTATCATCAGCTGGACTATATGGTTTATCTGGTGATGCACCAGACTCAGCTGTTAACCCTTCAAAACAAAATCGAAGTCTACTAGTATCATTTGCAGCTCCAAGTGTGATTGAGCTTGTAACCAATGTGCCGTTTTCCATTTCAATAGAAAGAGCAGCACAATCCTCAACCTTAATATTATTTACTCTAGTTGTTAATTTTGCAAAAACATTTGAAACTGGTCCAAAGATCATACTCACTAAATCATGAATATGGATTGAATGACTTAAAATTGCTCCACCTTGTTCACCTTCCCAAGTTCCTCTCCAAGGTTTTGAATAATAATCTTTACCTCTATTCCAATGAGTTTCTAAAGAAGCAACCAAAGGGTTTCCTGCTAAACCAGATTTAATCAATGCTTTTAATTTTGAAAATCCTAGACCATATCTATATTGAAATACTGGGAAAATAATCTTACCTGTTTCTTTGCTGATTTGTTCTAATTCGTCAACTTCTTTAAGACTTGAAACTAATGGTTTTTCACAAATCACATGCTTTCCAGCTTCCATAGCTTTTTTACAAGCAGAAAAATGTAAATGGGGTGGGAGACAAATATCAATAATATCAATTTCTTTAACTTTTAATACATCATCAAAATTTAGAGAAACTTTTGTATCAGTATTTGATTGTAATATTTTATCAATAGCCTCCCTAGTTAAACCACATAATGTGTGAACATTAAATCTCTCTGATACTTTTTGAAAATCTTCAAAATGTTTTGCCCCTATATTGGTTCCAATTATTGCTACTTGATACTTTTTCATTTTTTTTCAGCTTGCTCTTGAGCTTTAATAGCAAGTTCCATTGAAAGGTAAGTAATTTCTTGAGGACATGCAGTTTCTGTTCTGTTTAAAACATCAGTAATTAAATTACTAAAGTAGGGTAGTTTAACATTAGAACAATCAATATGCTTCACCTCATCATTATTTGCTAAAAATAAATGATTACCTTTTTCTGATTTTGCTAAGTCTGTATATTTTCTTATTTCAATAAAACCTTTGTCTCCGAGGATTAACAATCTTCCATCTCCCCAGGTTGGAAGGGCATCTGGAGTAAACCAATCCAGACGAATATAGCCATGCCCACCATTACCAGTAAGGTTCACTTCACCAAAATCTTGAAAACCAGGCATATCTTTCTTTGTCGTATTTTCTACTAATGCATGGTTTATTTTTGCCTGATTTGAGTTTGTAAAAACTAAAAATTGATGAATTTGGTGAGAACCAATATCGGTAATAATTCCTCCATAACTTTGACGATTATAAAACCAATCAGGTCTTTCATAATTACCCTGTCTATGGGGACCAGTTCCAATCGTTTGCTTTACTTTACCAATTTTTCCCTCATTGACTAATTCTTCTGCTTTAGCAACTGCAGCAACGTGAAATCTTTCAGAAAAATTTACAGACCAAATCTTTCCAGTTTTTTTAACAGTGTTTTTCAAATTATTTAATTGATCTAAAGTAGTACAGCCTGGTTTATCTACCATAACATCTTTTCCAGCTTTTAAAGCGTCTATTGAATGACCAGCTCTATCTACAGGGATCGAAGATATTAAAATCATATCAATAGATGAGTCCGTTAATATTTCCTCTTTATTTTCTTTTCTTTTAATATTCGGATACTTTTTATTAAATTCTTGAAGAGTTAAAGGTTCCCCATCTGTCCAAAAGCAATTACAGCTACAACCTTCTTTGATCATTTCATCTAGCATATCGAAAATATGACCATGATCTATTCCGATTACTCCAAGGTTAAGTTTTTTTTTCATAAACTAATAAGAATTTTTTTGTTTTGCATCTTTATAAAAAATTTCTTGCAAGTAATCATTTTCTTTTTTTCGAAGTAAAATGCTTTCTTCACTCATTAAAGCATTAGTTCTGTTTATAATTTCATGATGATGATAGTTATCCTCTCCTCTTGCAATTTGAACACTATTTTTACCTAAGGTTTGTTTTACGTTTGTGCCTATATAACTTTGAATAACAAATCCTATTCTTCTATCATTACTTTTGTTAATGCCTGACCCATGTACTACTCTTGGATGATGCAAAGACATTTGACCAGCTTTTAGTTCTATAGATTTAACTTCGTCTTCAGGCACATTCTCTACTGTTTGTCCCCTGGTAAGTAAATTTCCTTCATTAAATTTTTCATTGTGATCTTTAATATTTATATGTGATTTAGGCCACATTTTCATACATCCGTTGTTCTCGTTCGAATCAGTTAATGCTACCCATGCTGTGACCCAATTATGAGGTTCTAATCCTATATATTTTGCATCTTGGTGGTAGCTTACAAAACCTTGCTCGTTAGGGTTTTTAATAAATAAAGTAGTGCTGCAAACTAAGATGTTTTTCCCAATAATACTTTCTACTGCATCTAAAATTTTTGAATTATGAACGATCGAATCAAGTTTTGGTGAAATTAAATGAACATTATATCTTCCCGACTTATCTATTTCATTTGGCATTTTTTTTTCTATCAATTCTATTTCTTCTCTTGCCTCCAATGCTTCACTACTAGACAAAACTTCAATAGGGGATACGTAACCTTGATCTTCATACTGTTTAAGTTGATTTGATGATAGATAAGTCATATTATTTTAAAAAGATTATATGAGCTCAACAATTTCTTCAATAATTTATGGCTGAAGTATTTAAATTAGGAATTACCGCTAACAACAATCAACCAATCAAGGAAGTAAATTCAATTGAGGTTTTGGCAAATAAAGGAATAGTAGGCGATCGACATTTTCATGATTTTAATGATCCTTATAATCAATTATCATTAATAGAGTCTGAAAATATTAATGATTATAATAAAAAATTCGGTCTAAACATCCCTTACAAAGATTTCAGGAGAAACATTGTAACAAAAAATATTAAATTAAATGATTTAATTGGAAAAAAGATAAAAGTAGGAGGTTCT
>CACJCG010000023.1 GCA_902591845.1 uncultured Pelagibacteraceae bacterium | reverse complement strand
TTAATCTGTAGAGGAAAAGCAATATTTTCAACAACAGTTTTATGAGGTAGTAGAGCAAAACTTTGAAATACCATTCCCATTTTGCTTCTTCTAAGTTCAATTAATTCTTTATTGTTTAATTCAAGTAAATCTTGACCTTCTATGAAAATTTTTCCACCTGTTGCATCTGTTAGTCTTGATATACATCGAAGCAAAGTTGATTTACCCGAACCAGATAATCCCATAACTACTAACATTTCTCCTTTGGCAACTTCAAAAGAAGCGTTATTAACTCCAACTATACATCCTTTTTCTTGAAAGGTTTTTGCGTCTACGTTGCCATTAGATTCTTCAAGCATCTTTTTGGCATTTTCTCCAAAAATTTTATAAACCGACTCGCATTTAATTACAGTCTCAGACATAAATTATTTTAAAGTTATATTAAATTCTATAAAATTAAAATGTTAATAATTGTTGCCTTTCCTCATTAAAAATTTTTAATAAAATAAATTCTTGTATCAATTCCTGTGCTTAAAAAACTTAAAGCCTCTCCACTTATAGTAATACTTTCATCAACACCTACATTATTTCCACTAACCGTAAAACCTGCAAAACATTTACCTTTTTCTTGATCCCACTCTACAAAAGTTTCATCAATTTTATTTCCATTAATTGTATAAAGCTCATGTGCTCTAAAATTTAAGAAATTAGCTCCCATTATTGCTCTTTGAGGAATTAGTTTTGTAGCTTTACATACCTGCTCATATACTTCATCTGTTAATTTGTAGTGATCAGTTCCATCAAATGAGACCAATATTCCGGAGGGTAGTTTAGATATTAACTCAGTTAGTTTTTTTTCTTCAGCAATTCTTTCTTCTTCTAATTTCATTCTTTTTACTAAATCATCACCTTGTCCAAAAATTCCATTTAAAATACTAAAAGATAAAATTACTATTAAAGTAATAAATATAAGACCAATAAATTGTCTCAAAGACTCAGGTAAATCTTTTATTTTATCAATATAATTTTCTTTAGACATTATTCTTGTAACTTACCGTTCTTCCAAATACCTGTTTTTTGTTTTCCATCAGACCAAGTAAATGTTCCTTGACCATTCATAAAACCATTCGCCCACTCTCCTTCGTAAGTAGAACCATCAGGAAATGTTAATGTACCTATTCCACTCCAAACACTATTTTTGAATTCTCCTTTATAAATATATCCATTTGGCCAAGTCTCTACACCTTGTCCTTGTTTTTTTGTTGAAACCCATTCTCCTTCATAAGTTGTTTTATCGGTATAAACCCACTTACCATATCCATTATCACAATTACCTTCTTTACAGCCTGTACTTCGTGCAAAAACTGATGAGCAAACTAGAAAGCTTAAAAGAAAAACAAGAATAGATTTTTTCATAAACATATTTTACACAAAATTATTTAAAAAAAAATCCCCCCCAACAATGTTGGGGGAGATTTAAAATTTGAACTTTTATCCTTATTTAGTAAAAGCTTGCCAAACTGACTTGTTATCAGCTAACCATTTTTTAGCTGCATCTTCGTGAGTCATTTTGTCAACGTCAACTAAAGCTGCCATTGCGCCAATTTGACTTGTAGAGAATGACATTTTCTTAAACGTTGCTGCTGCATCAGGATGAGTTTTTGGGAAATCCTCATGAACTGCTTTTTTCAAGTATCCATCAGGAGAACCACATTTACCATCTCCACCATCTTCTGGTCTGCAACCAGCTGTATATGGAGGGAAGTCAATAAATGTAAAACCAGCACCATCTGTAAAGTTAGGCGTCCAGTTGAAGATAATTGTTCCTCTTCCTTCTTTTTCAGCTGCAGCTAACTCTGCCCAAAGTGCATCAGCACTTCCAGCAAATTTAACCCACCATAAATCACCTAAACCTAGTGCATCAACCCTTTGTGGAATTAAGTCACCATGCCAAGTTTGTGGACCTTCCAACATTCTTCCTTTTCCATCTGGTGAATCAGGTGTTGTAAAGTTTTTAGCACAATCTGGATTTTTTAAAGCTGTCCAGTCTGGTAAACCTGGGCATAATCCCTTTTCAGCAACCCAGTTTGGATATCCCATATCCTCAAGAGTTCTTGCTTCATGGTCACCCCAATCTAATAAACCACCTTTATCTAAAGCAGTAGTAAAAGATTTACCAAATGCAGATTCCCATACCTCGTGAGATATAGTTACATCTCCAATTCTAATTGACTCATAAACTGCTTGTGAGTCAGCGTTCACGTATTTTACGTTATTGCCCATACTTTCGAAAATCCCACCAATAACATAAGCCATTACAATTTGACTTGACCAGTTATGAGTTGGGATAACGATAGGCTTTTTGCTATCAGCGTTAGAAATTCCTGCAAAACTTACTACAGAAATCACTAGAGCAGATAGTAATGATATTATTTTTTTCATGTATACCCCTCTATTAATATTAATATGATTAGTCTATGACAAAAGGAATAGGTAGGTAAAGAATTATTAGTTCTAAAAAATATATATATATTTAAACAATAAAAATGATGATAAAATAGTTATCAATTATATATTTTTAAAAATGTTAGGAACAAGTGTACAAATCAAATATCCTGGACTAAATGTTTTGCCACCTGGAGTTGAAAGACATGTTGTCAATGGTGGGGGTCTTACTGGTTTTCAAATTTTTCCTGATGATGAGATTGAAATAGTCAATAATGAGGGAAATCAAATATGTGAGATTATTTGTTTTGATAAAGATGGAAATTCAGATGTTGGAATTTTAAATCTTAAATCAAATAATGAAAAAAACTTCATAAGAAATATTCTTGGTGGCAATGAAGAAACAATTTTAGCTACCAACTATCAATTAAAAAAAAGAAATTTAAAAATTTCTAATTCAAAATCTTCAATTTTATTTGATCTAGACACAAGGCCTGGTGAAAAAATTAAATTAAAGTCAAAAGATAAATGTTACGCAATATTTGCAGCTCCTGGCAAAGATATGGATATTACAAAACAAAATCCACCAACTGATTTAACTATATTCGTCAAAAGAGCTAAAATTGTTAATGACAAAGAATTAAATGTAATTCCTGATCCTGTTTTTGAACCTGCTTATGAAGAAAATATAAATAAAGAAAGTTGTATATCTTATGAGGTCAAGGAAGGAGATTATATTCAAGTAATAAGTCCAACAGGCAGACAATGTTCTGACTTTGTGGCATTTGATACAAGAAAATTAGAAAAAGGAATTGAAAAAGGATTAGACTGGCAAACCACAAGAACATTCATGGGCAATACTTTCCCAGGACCAGGTTTGTTCTCTAAATTCTATGACACAGATCATGAGCCACTTGTTGAAGTAATAAGAGATACTGTTGGAAAACACGATACTTTTAATCTTGCATGTACTTCAAAGTATTATGAAGACTCTGGATATTTTGGTCATCCAAACTGTTCGGATAACTTAACTGAAAGTATGTCGAAATTCGGTGTTCAGAAACAAAAAGGTTGGCATGCAATTAATTTGTTTTTTAACACCTCTGCTGGAGGATTAAATTCTGTTATTTCTGATGAATCTTATTCAAGACCTGGAGACTATGTAATGTTTAAGGCTTTAAAAGATTTAACAATAGGAACAACTGCATGTCCAAGTGATATAGATCCGTGTAATTCATGGAATCCTACTAATATATTTGTTAGAACTTATGACAAAAATAAAGAATTTAGAAAGTCATTTGGTTTTAGAATGAAAACAGACTCTGAAAATAAACTTACTAGAAATTCTGGCTTTTATGAAAGAACTTCAAAATTAACTAGAAACTTTGTTGATGCTAGAGGCTTTTGGCTTCCAAATGATTATACTAAACATGGATTAATTAATGAGTACAATGCTTGCAGAAATGATGCCGTATTAATTGATCTATCTTCTTTAAGAAAGTTTGAAATAATTGGTCCTGATGCTGAAGAGTTAATGAACTACACTCTAACAAGAAATATAAAAAAACTTTCTGTTGGACAGGTTGTGTATTCTGCAATGTGTTACGAAAATGGAATGATGTTCGATGACGGAACTCTTTTAAGATTAAGCGAAACTGGTTTTAGATGGATATGTGGAGATGAGTATGGTGGAGAATGGCTAAAAGAAATTGCAAAGAAAAAGAATTTTAATGCTATTGTTAAAAACTCTACTGACCAAATTAGCAATGTATCTTTGCAAGGTCCAAAAAGTAGAGAAATTTTAAAAAAAATTATATTTACACCACCAACGCAGCCTTCGATAGATGAGTTAGGATGGTTCAGATTTACAATTTGCAGAATAGAAGAGCTTCAAGGTATACCATTAATTGTGTCAAGAACTGGTTATACTGGTGAGTTAGGTTATGAGATATGGTGTCATCCAAAACATGCGCCTGAAGTTTGGGATAAATTAATGGAAGCGGGTAAAGATGATGGGCTTATTCCAGCTGGGTTTGCAGCTTTAGATAAACTTAGAATTGAGGCGGGTTTAATTTTATTTGGTGCTGAGTTTGACGGTGAACAAGATCCCTTTGAAGCTGGCATAGGTTTTGCTGTTCCATTGAAAACAAAAGAAGAAGATTTCATTGGCAAAGAGGAATTAGTTAAAAGAAAAGCAAACCCTCAAAAAAAATTAGTAGGATTAGAACTTGCTAGCAAAGAAATAGCTGGTCATGGAGACTGTGTTCATGTTGGAAGATCTCAAGTTGGTATAGTTACAAGTGGATGTCTGTCCTCTACTTTAAATAAAAATATTGCACTTTGTAGAATAGACGTTCAGTACTCTGAGATTGGTACTGATGTAGAGATTGGTAAAATTGATGGTCATCAAAAAAGAATTGGTGCAAAAGTAGTTGGTTTTCCTTTTTATGATCCAACTAAATCGAGAGTCAAAGCTTAAGAGCTATGCCAAAAGAAAAGAAAACGCTCTTAGATTTTTGGGAAGATCAAATGAGACAGTCTCATACATCAAGTAATTATTTTTTTAGAAAATCACCGTCCCATTATCATATGATGTTGCTAGTAATGTCAGCTTATAAAGAAGGTAAAAAATTATCAGTAGAAGAATTAAAAACAAAACTTTTTAAAACTTCTCGACCTAAATCAGCTTTGATAATCACCGAGGCTTGTGAGAAAGGATTCTTTAGACTTGAAAAAACTTCAGCAGACCAGAGAATAAAAAATATAATGCCAAGTGAATCATTTATAAAAGAGTTTAATGATTATTTAGTCACTTTAAAAAACATAAGTTATTAGCCACTTTTTAATAAAAATTTAAGTATCTATTTTTTATATATAATTTTTAGTTCTATAAAAAATTATATTAATTGCCCCTACCAAAAAATAATGTTTTGTTATGACGACATTACCTTCGAAAGCTAAAGTAGTTATAATCGGTGGTGGAATACATGGTCTAAGTACTGCTTGGAAACTTTCAGAAACATATAAAAATCCTGGTGACATAATTGTATTAGAAAAAAAAGATACAGCTGCTGGTGCAAGTGGAATTGCGTGTGGTGTAGTAAGAAATAATTATTTTCAACCAGCAATGAGAGAATTGATGGCTCACTCAGTTTCTGTTTGGGAGAGTGATCCTAAAGCATTTAAATATAATCCTGTCGGTTATTTACAAATATCACCTGAAGTGATGCATAAAGATGTTGCAAGTATTTACGAGCAACAAAAAGCAATTGGCTATGAGTCAGATTTTATAGAAGGTGAAAAAGATTGTGCAAATTACATGAAAGGTATTTTTGATGATTGGCAAGCACAAGGTATAACTTCTGTTCTTCATGAAAAAAAAGGTGGATACGCATTCAATAAGGATTCAATTAAAGCACTAGAAAACAAATCTACTTCAAATGGTGTTCAAGTAATGAAGGGTGTAAAAGTAACAGGTTTTAAAAGAGGAAGTAATAGTCAAGCAGTTACAGGTGTCGAAACTGACAAAGGAAACATTGAGTGTGAACAAGTAGTAATTGGCGCAGGTCCATGGGCAAGAGATTTTTGGAACATGCTAGAACTACCAAAGACTGCAAATATTTTGGGTAAAGACGGTAAGATGCATGAGACTGACATGTGGACATATTGGTTTTTACAAGAAGGAGTTATTGGAGTTGAACCAGATTTTTTAAAAACAAATGATGGTAAACAACCACCTGTAGTTCACGTAGACTCTACAGCTCCATTATATTCAGACAAAACAAAAAAATTAATTACAGATAAAATTTGGGGAATTTATTACAAACCAGATATTGAAGGTTTAGGAGTACAAGGTGGAACATCTCCTTACATAGTTAAAAAACATTTTGATCAAGTTAACGTTGATCCTTATGGAATAGAGTCACCAGAGTATCAAACAACAGATGCATTTAGTGAAATGTGGTGCTCAGCATTAGCTCATTGTCAAAAAAGATTTGAAGGTAAATCTGATTTATATAGAAAAGGACCTTCAGGTGGTCTTGGATGTATGACACCAGACTCGTTTCCAATATTTGATAGGTTTTTTGAAAATGTTTACATGATTGCAGACGCAAATCATGGTTACAAAATGATTGGTGTTGGAGAGCTTGTTGCAAAAGAAATTCTTGGTACTGAAAGTGATTTGTTAAAACCATTTAGATTCAACCGTTACGAGAAGGGAAAACTTCACCCTACTTCGAACAGTCCGTTTCCTTGGAGCTAGACTCTAAGCCTAGACACAAATAAATTTTTCAGCTACGTTTGGATAAATTAAAGGAGGGGTGAAAATGACAGATCTAGAAAAACACGTTAACCAACCTGGACGTGCCAAATTAGTAAAAGACGTTAGAGCAAAAATTAAAGAATTAGGTATAACCTATATTTATTTTCAGTTTATTTCAGTTACTGGAAGAGTTGTAGGAAAAGGTATACCAGCCGACCATTGGGAAAGAACTGCAGAAAAAGGTTTTCAATTAGTTTATGGTTCTACTGCAAACTTATTCTTAGATCGTCATAATAATTACATCGGATACGGACCAGAAGCTATGGAGCTTGTAGGAATTCCTGATCCAGAAACTTTTGTTCAATTACCTTGGGACAAAAGAGTTGCAAGAGTTTTCTGTACTTGTTTCAGAAACAGAGAAGAAAGAGTAAACCCAGGTGGTCATTTAACTTCTGACTGTAGAGGAAATTTAAGAATTTTCATGGATGAGTTTAAAAAGAAACATGGATTAGAATTAAGAGTTGGTACAGAGCCTGAAATGATGTGGTTAACTAAAAACGAAGATGGAACACCATCAGGAAAAGGTTTTTCTAAACCTTTCTGTTACCATATTGATCAATTTGAGTCATTGAGACCAGTTTTTATGCAGGTAATAGAATACGCTAATGCAATGGGTCTTGATATGATTCAAGGAGATCACGAAGATGCCCCTGGTCAATTAGAATTAAATTGGACATATGACAACGTTTTAAGAAATGCGGATAGATTGTCTACGTACAGACAAATTTGTGCTCAAGTTGCAAGAGAACATAATTTAATTGCTTGCTTTATGACAAAACCATTTATGGGTGTTTCTGCGAGTGGTTGTCATACAAATATGTCTTTATGGAAAGGTGGAAAGATCAAAGTCAATAGACTTGGTCATAAAACTTTACCAGGTGTTGATGGAGTTTTTAGTTACGTTGAGGGTGGAACAAATACTTTCATGCCTGACACAAAAGATATGCAAATGCCAGGTAAAATTGGTTTACAATCAATTGCAGGTATCATGAAGCACTTGCCTGCATTAACAGCTCTTGGATCTTCTACTGTAAACTCTTATAGAAGATTATGGGATCAAGGATTTTGGGCTCCCGTTTATGCTGATTGGGGATATCAAAACAGAACTTGTGGTTTAAGAGTTTCTGCTCCAGGAAGATTTGAGTATAGATCAGTAGACTCAATGCACAATCCTTACTTATTAGGTGCTGCTTTATTAAAAGCTTGCGACGAAGGTATAAGTAAGAAAATGAAAC
>CACJCG010000022.1 GCA_902591845.1 uncultured Pelagibacteraceae bacterium | reverse complement strand
CATCTTTATCCTCTATTGAAACACCTTTGTCTAAAAGCTCATTTCTAATTTTATCAGCTTCCTCATATCTTTTGTTATCTCTAGCCTTGTTTCTTTCTTGAATTTTTTGCATTATTTCTTTTTCAGAAATTAAAGCTTTGCTAATTTTAAATTTAAGCCAATTCTCTTTACTTTCATTTAATAATCCCACAAACTGACAAGCAGAAACAAATAAAGATTTATCTTCATCGTTACCTTTTTGAGATTTGTCGTATAAATTATGTAAATTAGCAATATAACCAGGTGTATTTAAATCGTCATAAAGTGGCTGAAGAATTTCATCAGAAACGTTAGAATTATTTTCAATTTCTAAATATGAATTATACCATTTGTTGATTGTATTTTGACAGTCATAAAGAAGTTTATCATTCCAATCTAATGGCTGTTTATAATGCGCACTCAGAAGCGCTAATCTTAAAACTTGACCACTTATGTTATTTCGAAAATCTTTTATTTTTAAAATATTTCCCTGGGACTTTGCCATCTTTTCATTTGACATGGTTATAAATGCATTATGCATCCAAAATTTTGCAAATATTTTTGTATCATTTGCACATCTTGATTGAGCTATTTCATTCTCATGATGTGGGAATAATAAATCAATGCCACCACCATGAACATCAAACTCATCACCTAAAAATTTTTTTGACATTGCAGAGCATTCAAGATGCCATCCAGGTCTTCCTTTACCCCAAGGAGACTCCCATGAAGGCTCATCATTTTCTGATGGCTTCCACAAAACAAAATCTTCTGAATTTTTTTTATTTTCACTGACTTCTACTCTTGATCCAGCAATTAGTTCGTCTAATTTTTTATTTGACAGCTGACCATAATCCTTAAATTTTTTGACTTCAAAATAAACATGTTTATTATTTTCATAAGCAAATCCCTTTTTTAATAATTCAGAAATCATTTCAATCATTAAATCTATATTTTCTGTTGCCTTAGGTTGATAAGTTGGTGTATCACAATTTAAGTAATTACAATCTTCACTAAAGGTTTTTGTAACTTTGTTGGTTAATTCTGAAATAGAAATATTATTTTCTTTAGAAGATTTTATAATTTTATCATCTACATCTGTGATATTTCTTACATAAGTTACTTTGGAATAATTTTTTTTAAATATCTTAAAAAGAATATCAAATACAACTATTGGTCTCGCATTTCCAATATGAGGGTCATCGTAAACAGTTGGACCACACACATACATTCTAATATTGTTTTTATCTAGTGGAATAAACTTCTCTTTTTTATTTGTTAGATTATTTGTTAAAAAAATATCTTTACTCATTATTTTAGGAATATACTTAAAAAATAGATTTGTGAATCTATTTGATTAATTTGGAATTTTGCACACTGGAATTGGCTCCATTTTATGCAAATTTTGTTTTCTAATAGTTTCGTATTTAGCTCGATTAGCTGAATTTGGATTATTCATTGCTTCTTCTAGATCTTTATATTTTAATCCTAATTGTCCTTCATCAGTTCTTCCATCGTCCCAAAGACCATCTGTAGGTGCTGCTTCTATAATTTCATTTAAAATCCCAATTTCTTTACCAAGCTCCCAGACTTCAGTTTTATTACAATCTGCAATAGGGGATATATCCACACCACCGTCACCATATTTAGTATAAAACCCAACCCCAAAATCTTCTACTTTATTTCCAGTTCCAACTACTATTCCTTTATTGGCTGCTGCTACCTGATAAAGCGTAGTCATTCTTAATCTTGCTCTAGAATTTGCCATACCATGTTCATTATCAAATTTAGAAAGACTTGAGCTAAATGCTAAAAATAATTCATCCAAATTAATTGTATGGGCCTCTACATTTTTAAAATTTTTAACTAACCATTCTTGATGTTTTAAACTTAAATCATGTTGATGAGGTTTTTGTTTAATTGGCATTGATAAGACAATAGTCTTTAAACCAGTCATTGCGCTTAATGTACTGGAAACTGACGAATCTATTCCACCGGAAATTCCTATAACTAAAGCTTCTGCCTTACTTGGCATATTGTTTACATAATCTTTAATCCAATTAGATATAAACTTTACTTTTTCTGAGGCAATCATAGTTCAAAAATATTAGATATTTAAAATTTTACAATGTCTTAAGATGCCGCTCTATCTGCATTTTTAGAATAAGAGCTATTTTTTTTAATCTCATCTGAGATTAAGAAAGCTAATTCTAAAGCTTGGTTTGCGTTTAGTCTTGGATCACAATGTGTATGATATCTAGATGATAAGTCTTTTTCAGATATTTTTTGAGCACCGCCAATACATTCTGTTACATTTTGACCAGTCAATTCTATATGAAGACCACCAGCATAACTTCCTTCACTTTGATGACAGGCAAACACATTTTTAACTTCTTTTAGTACACTATTAAATGGTCTGGTTTTAAATCCTGTTGCAGCTTGGATTGTATTACCATGACAAGGATCACATGACCAAATCACGTTTAAACCTTCTTTTTTAATTACTCTAATAAGTTTTGGTAAATGTTTTGAAACATTATCGGCACCAAATCTTGAAATTAATGTAATTTTACCTTTTTCATTTCTTGGATTAATTTTGTTACACAAATTGACTAAATCATCAGCTTTTAAGGTTGGTCCACATTTAATTCCGATTGGATTTTCTATTCCTCTACAAAACTCAACGTGTCCTCCATCTAATTGTCTAGTTCTATCTCCAATCCATACAAAATGGGCTGAAGTGTCATGATTTTCTCCAGTTGTGGAATCTACTCGAGTCATTCTCTCCTCAAATGGAAGCAAAAGAGCTTCGTGAGAAGTCCAAAAGTTGACTGTTTTTAATCTTCGGTTAAAATCTGAATTTATTCCACATGCATCCATAAATGCTAGAGCGTCAGCTATTCTATCTTCTAAATCTTTAAATCTTTTTAATTCAGGAGAATTTTTAATAAATCCTAAGTTCCAATTATGAACATTCTTAAGATCTGCAAACCCACCATGGCAAAAAGCTCTTATAAGATTTAAAGTAGCAGCTGATTGTGAATATGCTTTAAACAATCTTTTAGGATCTGGAACTCTTGCTTTTTCAGTAAACTCCATTCCATTAATATTGTCACCCAAGTAACTTGGTAACTCAACACCATTTTTTGTTTCAACAGGTGAGCTTCTTGGTTTTGAAAATTGTCCAGCAATTCGTCCAACTTTTACAACTGGCAAAGATGCGGAGTAAGTTAAAACTAAAGACATTTGTAACATCAGTTTAAATGTATCTCTTATGTTATCTGGATTAAATTCAGCAAAACTCTCTGCACAATCACCACCTTGAAGTAAAAATGCTTTACCATCTACAACATCTGCTAATTGATCTTTTAAGTGTCTTGTTTCTCCAGCAAAGACTAATGGTGGAAATGTTTCAATCTTATTCAAAACCATATCCAGCTCCTTTTTATTTGGATATTCTGGAATATGTTTGACTGGATATTTTCTCCAACTATTTTTTTTCCAACTTTTCATATTCAACCTAGGAGTGTTTTAACAGAGTTTAAAGTTTATTCAACAGTGACAGATTTAGCCAAATTTCTAGGCTTATCAATGTCATATCCTTTTTTAAGAGCAGAGTAATAAGCAAGTTTTTGAAGAGGAATAGTCAAAAGAAATGGAAGTAAATCATCATTAGTGTTCTCTACTTCAATAGTTTCCCAAATATTTTCTGACACAACTTCATCTTTACTTTTATTAGTTATCAACAAAACCTTTGCTCCTCTAGCAATTACTTCCTGCATATTAGAAATTGTTTTTTTGTAATAATTATCTCTAGGGGCCAATACTACTACAGGCATTCCCTCCTCAATTAAAGCTAATGGTCCATGTTTCATTTCGCCGGCTGGATATCCTTCAGCATGAACGTATGATAGTTCTTTAAGTTTTAATGCACCTTCTAAAGCTATAGGATATGAATAACCTCTTCCTAAAAACATTGAACCCTTAGCATCGTTAAATGTTGAGGATATTGCTTGGATATCATTATCATGTAATAAAGTTTTTTCTATTAATCCTGGTAAATCTTTTAAGTCTTTAATTTTTTCTTGAAATTCTTTTTTTTTAATTTCATTTCTTAATGATCCGAGTTTCAAAGCCAAAATATACAAAACAAGTATTTGACCTAGAAATGCTTTTGTTGATGCAACTCCAATTTCAGGTCCACAATGAATTGGTAAAACAAAATTAGAATCCCTTGCAATTGAGCTTTCAATTACATTAACAACAGCACACGTTTTCATATTATTTCTGTTACAAAGATCTAGTGCTGCATAAGTATCTGCTGTTTCCCCAGATTGAGAAACAAAGACATATAAAGTATCTGTTTTAAATCTATTTTTTCTATATCTAAATTCTGAAGCTATATCTATATTAACATCTAAATTTGTAAGCTCTTCAAACCAATATTTTGCCATTAAACAAGAGTGATATGCAGTTCCACATCCTATTAAAGTTATTGATTTAATATCTTCTATTTTCCATGGAAAATTTAAGATATTTATCTCTTTATTAACATTGTCTATGTATTCTTTTATTCCAGTTTTAATTGTTGTTGGTTGCTCTTCTATCTCTTTCGCCATGAAATGTTTAAAATCACCTTTGTCATAACTTGCTTCATCAGATGATAATTCTAATATTTTTTTATTAACTTTCTTTCCTTGTTCATTGAAAAAAAGAACCTGATCTTTTTTAACAATACAAAATTCACCATCATCAAGGTATGTAATTTTATTTGTCATTGATTTCAAAGCATATGAATCTGAACCAAGATAATTTTCATTCGGACCATAACCTACTGCAAGAGGTGATCCTCTTCTGGCACCAACAATTAAATCTGGAATTTCTTTAAAAATAATTCCTAGCGCAAAACTACCGTGAAGTTGTTTTAAAGTCTTTGTGATAGCTTCCTCTAATTCTGAGGTCTTCAAGTTTTCAGTGATCAGATGAACAATTACTTCTGTATCTGTTTGAGATTTAAAATTATGGCCTTTGTTAATTAAATGTTTTTTTAATATTGTTGAATTCTCAATAATTCCATTATGAACAACTGATACATTGTGAGACGAATGTGGATGAGCATTTAAACTATTAGGAATGCCATGAGTTGCCCATCTCACATGTCCAATTCCAATATTTCCTTTTAAATTTTTTAAATCATAATTATTTTCTAAATTATCTACTCTACCTTCAGATTTTACTTCATTAATTTCTCCGTCTGAAAGAGTAGCTATACCTGCTGAGTCGTATCCTCTGTATTCTAATTTTTTTAATGAATTAATTATATTTGCAGAAACAGGTTTGTTGCTAGATATTCCAATAATTCCACACATAAATTATTTTTTCTTCCTTTTGTAATTCTTAACTTCTAATTGTGGCGATCTTGTTAATGCTAAAGTTTTTTTTCTTACATTCTTTGTTATTACTGATCCAGCACCAACAATACTATGTTTGTCTATAATAATTGGAGCAACTAAAGAAGAGTTTGAGCCTATAAATACTTTATCTTTAATTTTTGTCTTATTCTTATTTACTCCATCATAATTACAAGTAATTGTGCCTGCTCCAATATTTACCGATTTTCCAATTTGAGTATCTCCCACATAAGATAAATGGTTAACTTTAGACTTATTACCTAAAGTACTTTTTTTAATCTCTACAAAATTACCTACTTTAGATCCTTCTTTTAAAATTGTATTAGGTCTTATTCTAGCATATGGACCAATCTCAACTTTGTTTTCAATTTTACATGACTCTAAATGTGAAAAAGATTTTATGATTACATTATTCCCAATTTTAACCTTAGATCCAATAACAACATAAGGTTCTATGGTCACATTATTTCCAATCTTGGTATCTTTTGAAAAAAAAATAGTTTCAGGACCTATCATCTTTACTCCTAACTTTATAAATTTTTCTCTAATTTTTTTTTGATTTAAAACTTCCATTTAGAATTGATTTACATTAAGTATATATATTGATTAATTCACAATTTATTTCTTTAAAATACTTTTAAAATGAAACAAAAATTTACAATTTTATTTGATTTAGATGGTACATTGGTAGACACTGCACCCGATCTAATGCTTGCTCATAACCATGTTATGAAGAAATTTGGATACCCTACAAAATCTCTTGATGAACTTAAAAGTGCTGTCGGTCAAGGAGCTGGTGCAATGATTGGTAGATCTATATGGAGCCAGGCTAAAAAAGAATTAACTTCAATTAATGAGAAAATTAAAAATGAAATGACAGATGAATTTATTTCTTATTATGGAAATAATATTTTAAATGAAAGTACTCTAATGGTTGGTGTAAAAGATTTTTTAAATTGGTGTAAAAAAGAAAATATATCAATGGCTGTATGCACTAATAAAACTGAACATCTTGCAGTAGATCTTCTAAAAAAAATTGGGATATATGATTACTTCGAGTATGTAGCTGGTTATAATACTTTTGATTATTGCAAACCTGATCCAAGGCACATCACAACAATCATAGAAATTTTAGATGGTAGTAAAAATAAATCTATTATGATTGGCGATAGTGAGTCGGATGCAAATGCTGCTAAAGCAGCAGAAATTCCAATGATTTTATTAGAAGATGGATATACTGAAAAAAATATTGATGAAATTTATCATAATCACTTAATAAAAGACTTTGTAGGTATTGAAAAAATTGTATCTCAATATCTTTAATATTGATTAATTTTTTTTAACTATTAAAACGAAATCACAAATTAGGAGTTTTTTTGTTATTGCATACAGTTAAAGTATATCCGTCAAAAATTAATCTTCCAAAGAAGAAACAGCTTGCTTGGAAAATAGCAGAGTTAGCTAGTGATAATGCTAAATTAAATAAAGATGCTATTGAAATGGCTATCAATAGAATTATTGATAACGCTTCTGTTGCTATTGCCTCATTAAATAGAAAGCCGGTAATCTCATCTAGAGAAATGGCTTTGAAACATTCTAGAAAGCACGGAGCAACTATATTTGGAATAAATTCAAAATTAAAATTTGATTGTGAGTGGGCAGCGTGGTCAAATGGGACAGCTGTTAGAGAGTTGGATTTTCATGATACATTTTTAGCTGCTGATTATAGTCATCCTGGAGATAATATCCCTCCCCTCATAAGTGTTGCACAACAAAGTAAAAAAAATGGATTGGACTTATTAAGAGGAATAATTACAGCATATGAAATTCAGGTAAATTTAGTTAAAGGTATTTGTTTACATAAGCATAAGGTAGATCACATTGCTCATTTAGGACCTAGTGTAGCTGCTGGATTAGGAGCAATGTTAAAATTAAAAACTGAAACTATTTATCAAGCTGTTCAACAGGCACTACATACAACAATTTCTACAAGACAATCTAGAAAAGGAGAGATTTCAAGCTGGAAAGCTTATGCCCCCGCTCATGCAGGTAAACTTGCTATAGAAGCTGTGGATAGAGCTATGAGAGGTGAAGGTGCTCCAAGTCCAATATATGAAGGGGAAGATAGTGTAATAGCAAGAATATTAGATGGTAAAAAAGCAAACTATAAAGTCCCACTCCCAAGAAAAGGTGAAAGCAAAAAAGCTATTTTGGAAACATATACAAAAGAATATTCTGCTGAATATCAATCTCAAGCATTAATAGATCTAGCAAAAAAATTAAAAACAAAAATCACTAATTTAAATCAAATTAAAAAAATTGATATTTTTACAAGCCATCATACACATTATGTTATTGGGACAGGTTCTAATGATCCACAAAAAATGGACCCTAATGCAAGTAGAGAAACACTTGACCATTCTATAATGTATATATTTGCAGTAGCTTTAGAAGATGGAGATTGGCATCACATTAAATCCTACACAAAAGCTAGGGCAAAAAGAAAAAGTACTATAAAAATTTGGAGATCTATAAAAACTTATGAAGATAAAAAATGGACAAAGAAATATCATGATCCAAATCCAAAAAATAAATCTTTTGGTGCTAAAGTAGTGGTAACGCTTAATAATCGAAAAAAAATAACAGAAGAGTTAGATAGAGCTGATGCACATCCTTATGGCGCAAGACCATTTAAAAGACAAAATTATATAAATAAATTCTTAACTTTAACCGAAGGAATTTTGGAAAAAAAAGAAATCAATCGTTTTTTAAAAACAGTTCAAAATTTAAGAAATTTAAAACCTGGTCAAATTGATAAGTTAAATATTGAAGTAAGAAAAAACAAATTAAAAAAAAATAATAATAAAGGAATCTTTTAATGCACTTTATAGAAAAAGAACCAAGTCAAAAAAGATTAGATTTTGATCAAAAATTAAAATCAAATAAAATACTGAGAGTTCCTGGTGCGTATAATCCACTCACAGCCAAATTAATTGAAGAAATTGGATATGATGCAGTCTACGTATCTGGTGGGGTAATGGCTAATGACCTTGGATTTCCTGATATTGGTTTAACAACTTTGCAAGATGTAAGTACAAGGTCTTATTTAATTTCGAGAGTAACAAATCTTCCAACTATAGTTGATATAGATACAGGGTTTAAATCTTGTAAAGAAACAATAGAAACATTTGAAGAATTTGGAATAACTGGTGTTCATTTAGAAGATCAAATTGAGAGAAAAAGATGTGGGCATCTTGATAATAAAGAACTTATCTCAATTGAAGCTATGGTTAAAAAAATCAAAGAATGTGTTGCTGCTAAAAAAGATCAAAATTTTAAAATTATTGCTCGTTCAGATGCTAA
>CACJCG010000021.1 GCA_902591845.1 uncultured Pelagibacteraceae bacterium | reverse complement strand
CAACTATGGGAAAAATCTGGGCATTGGGAAAAATATGGAGAAAATATGTATACTTCAGAAACCCCTGATGAAAAAGTATTTGCAATAAAACCAATGAATTGTCCTGGGCATATTCAGGTATTTAATCAAGGTTTAAAAAGCTATAGAGATCTTCCTTTACGTATTGCAGAATTTGGAAAAGTACATCGGTATGAACCATCAGGAGCTTTACATGGGTTATTAAGGGTAAGGGCATTCACTCAAGATGATGCTCATATATTTTGTTCTGAAGACCAAATTACTAGTGAATGTTTAGAGGTAACTAATTTAATTCTAGATATTTATAAAGATTTAGGTTTTGAAAATGTAATTCTTAAATATGCGGATAGACCAGAGGTAAGAGTTGGAGATGATGAAATTTGGGATAAAGCAGAAGCTTCTTTGCTTGAAGCTGTAAAAGCTTCTAAGTTAGAATATAGTATTAATAAGGGAGAGGGAGCATTTTATGGTCCAAAAATTGAATTTGTTTTAAGAGATGCAATTGGGAGAGATTGGCAATGTGGAACTTTACAGGTTGATTTAAACTTACCTGGAAGGTTAGATGCATCATATGTTGATAAAGATGGAACTAAAAAAGTTCCTGTTATGTTACATAGAGCGTTATTTGGTTCTTTAGAAAGATTTGTTGGAATTCTAATTGAAAATTACGCAGGCAAGTTTCCTTTCTGGATATCTCCTTTGCAGACAATGGTTATACCTATCTCAGAGGAATTTAATGATTACGCAATTGAAGTATCTAAAAAAATTAAAAATTCAGGTATTAGTTCTGCAGTAGACTTAAAAAATAATAATTTAAATTATAAAATAAGAGATCATTCTCTTGAAAAAATACCGCTTTTGTTAATTTGTGGTAAAAAAGAAGTTGACTCCAATTCAGTAACGATTAGAAGATTAGACTCTAATAAACAAGAAAATATGGGTATAGATAAATTCTTAAAAACATTCTCTGCTTTAAATAAAGCATCATCAAACTAAGTGGCAGATTTCAAACAAAATTATTTTCAAAGAAGAACCAAAGATAGAGGTCCTAGATCAAATAATAGAATTTCTTCTCCAGATGTCCAGGTAATAGCAAGTGATGGAGAAAACCTTGGAGTGTTAAATACTAATGAAGCTATTTCCATGGCAAAAAATCAAGGTTTAGATTTAATTGAAATAGCTCCTAATGCAAACCCACCAGTATGTAAAATAATGGATATGGGTAAATATAAGTATGATGCTCAAAAAAAAGCAAATCTTGCAAAGAAAAAACAAAAAATTGTCTCTTTAAAAGAAATTAAAATGAGACCCGTTACGGAAACCCATGATTATGAATTTAAATCTAGTTCTTTGCTTATTGATATCAGCCTCCATCTAGGTTCACTAATAGCTATAATTTATTTTTTTAAAGATGAATTGTTTGATATCAGAAAAAATAAAAGAATTTTAAATTTAATTGTATTAGGATCTATTCCATTAATAATTGTTGGATACATACTTTATAGTACAAATTTAATTTATCAGTTAAGAAATTTAGAAGTCATTGCTTGGACTACTTTAATATTCGCAATTATTTTATACATCTCAGACAAAAATCGATTTGATAAAAAAATTTCTTCAAATTTAAATTTTCAGTCAATAATATTTATAGGTGTTTTCCAAATTTTCTCTCTTGTACCCGGAGTGAGTAGGGCAGGAATTACTATAACAGCTGCGAGAATTTTAAAATTTAATAGAGTAGATTCAAGTAAGATATCTTTTTTACTTTCAATCCCAGCATTAGCTGGGGCTAGTGTCTTAAGCTTGAAAGATGTTTTTGAACAATCAATTCAGTTTAATTACTTAATTGTTATCGCAATTATATCTTCTTTTATTTTTTCTTTTCTAACAGTTAAATTCTTTTTAATTTATATAAATAAATTTTCAATGAATGCGTTTGTAATTTATAGAATAATAATTGCTTTAATTTTATTTAGTTTAATTTATTAAGTATATTTCTTTTTAATTAAAGGTAGTAATTGAGACAAGAGAACTCCACATAGAATAAAAAAACATCCAAGCAAATTATTAACATCTAGAATTTGATTTAAAATAAACCAAGCAGCTATAGTCGCAAATACACCTTCAAGAGAAAAAATTATAGCTGCAGGTGCTGGAGTAATATTACGCTGGGCATAAATTTGTAATACAAATGCAAATCCACCAGATAATATACCTGCATATAAAATTAAATGAGCAGAAGAACTAATAGGAAGAAATTCAGATATTCCTTGAATTGCAGAGAGAATTAAAACTTCTATAATATTTTGAAACATTGTTTCTTCGTAACTTATAAAGTATTTATTTAAAACAATTCGATTTAAGCATAATAGCTATGCAATAATTAAAAACGTATTAATTGGCGGTAATAATTTTAAAATTAAGGTCAATATATATGACCTATTTTATGCTTTATATACATAAATCAGGGTATATTTTGCCAGAACTTAAATAATATTATGCCCGATAAAATGCTCAAATTTGTTAAAATAGGTCAACAAACTCCACCTAAAAGAGAAGTTGATACGAGAAAGAAAGATTTTAACGAAATTTATGACGAATATATCAATGAAAAAGCCAAAGAACAGTCGAGTAGGTGTTCGCAATGTGGAGTACCTTTTTGCCAAGTTCATTGTCCTTTAAGTAATAACATTCCAGATTGGCTTAAACTGACAGCAGAGGGAAGATTAAAAGAGGCGTATGAATTATCCCAAAGCACAAACAATATGCCTGAAGTGTGTGGCCGAATTTGCCCCCAAGATAGATTATGCGAGGGAAATTGTGTAATTGAACAGTCCGGTCATGGAACAGTAACTATTGGGTCAGTAGAAAAATATATTACAGATAATGCTTGGGCTCAGGGCTGGGTAAAACCAATTAAGGTAACGAATGAAAAAAATCAAAGCGTAGGAATTATAGGAGCAGGTCCTGCTGGTTTAGCTGCTGCAGAACAATTAAGAAAAAATGGATATAAAATTACTGTCTACGATAGATATGATAGAGCAGGAGGATTATTAATTTATGGAATTCCAAATTTTAAATTAGAAAAAGAAGTTGTAGAGCGAAGAACAAAACTGTTAAAGGATGGAGGAATTGAATTTGTTCAAAATTTTGAAGTTGGTAAGGATGCAAGCCTAGACCAATTGAGAAAAAAACACGATGCAATTTTAATTGCTACAGGAGTTTATAAAGCAAGAGAAGTAAACTTACCTGGAAATGATCTTGATAATATTTTTCCTGCAATGGATTTTTTAACAGCATCTAATAAAAAAGGTCTAGGAGATGATGTTGAGTTGTTTGATAAAGGAATTTTAAACGCTGAAGGTAAAGATATTGTTGTAATCGGTGGAGGCGACACAGCAATGGATTGTGTAAGAACTTCTATAAGACAGAAGGCAAAATCTGTTAAATGTTTGTATAGAAGAGATAAAGAAAATATGCCAGGATCTGCTAGAGAAGTTGCAAACGCAGAAGAAGAAGGTGTTGAGTTTGTTTGGTTATCAAGTCCTAAAGAATTTAAAGGTAAAAATAAAGTAGAAAAAATAATTGTAGATCAAATTAAATTAGGTGATCCAGACGAGACAGGAAGAAGAAAGCCACAAGTACAAGAAGGCTCAAGTTACGAAACAAAAGCAGATATGGTTATCAAAGCACTAGGTTTTGATCCTGAGGATTTACCAAATTTATTTGATAGTAGTGAATTACAAGTAACAAAGTGGGGAACTATTAAAACAGATTTTGATACTATGGAAACAAATATAAAAGGGGTGTTTGCTGCTGGTGATATAGTTAGAGGAGCTTCATTAGTTGTTTGGGCGATAAAAGATGGAAGAGATGCAGCAGCTTCAATTAAAACTTATCTAGAGAGTAAATCTAAAGTGCAAAAAAGAGTGGCTTAATGGAAAATTATAAAAAGAACCTTCACCTTTTAAAAGAAAATAATGTTTATTCAGAGGACATGGAGCATGATGCTTGTGGTGTTGGTATAATTGCATCAACTGAAGGTAAAAAATCTCGTAAAGTTGTAGAGTATGGTATTGAAGCGTTAAAAGCAGTTTGGCATAGAGGCGCTGTAGATGCCGATGGGAAAACTGGTGATGGAGCTGGGATTCATGTTGAAATACCAAAAGATTTCTTCATTGAAAAGATAGAAGTGACAGGACACACACATGACAATTCTGAAATATGTGTGGGCATGATATTTCTACCTCGGAATGATTACGCAGCACAAGAAAGTTGCAAAACTATTGTTGAAAGTGAATTAACAAAAAATGATTTTAGTATTTACGGCTGGAGACAAGTTCCAGTTAATCCAAAAGTTTTAGGAGAAAAGGCATTCCAAACAATGCCTGAAATTATCCAAGTATTATTTAAACCTTATGATCCAGAATTAACAAATAAAGATTTAGAAAGAAAAATTTATGAAACTAGGAGAAAGATAGAAAATGAAGCTTTTAAAAAGTCTTTAAACAATTTTTATATTTGTTCATTGAGTTCTAAATCTATCATTTACAAGGGAATGTTTTTAGCTGAAGCTATCTCAGATTTCTACCTTGATCTAAAAGATGAGAGATTTGTTTCAAGGTTTGCTATTTTTCATCAAAGATTTTCAACAAACACAGCACCTAGCTGGAATTTAGCTCAACCCTTTAGAGCTATAGCGCATAATGGAGAAATTAATACTTATAGAGGAAATAAAAATTGGATGAAGGTTCATGAACAAGAGATGAACAGTCCCCTTTTTGACGATGTTGAAAACTTAAAACCTGTTATACAACAGGGAGCATCAGACTCTGCTGCATTAGACAATGTTTTTGAATTATTAAATATATCTGGTCAGCCTGCGCCTTTGGCGAAGCTTATGTTGGTTCCAGACGCATGGTCTAAAAAAAATAAAACTCTACCAAAAGATCACCAACAATTATTTAATTTTTTAAATAGTACTATGGAGCCATGGGATGGTCCGGCAGCTATTGCTGGAACTGATAATGAGTGGGTTATAGCTGCAAATGATAGAAATGGATTAAGACCTTTAAGATACGCAATTACAAAAGACAAATTATTATTTGCAGGTTCTGAAACAGGAATGATTGAATTAAATGAAAAAAGAATTTTGTCAAAGGGAAGATTGGGTCCTGGGGAAATAATTGGAGTTAGAATAGAAAAAGGTAAAGTATTTACTAACAAGCAAATAAAAGATTATTTAGCTAAAGAATATAAACACTTTAATTCACAAATTATCGACCTAGATGATAAGTTAACTATTTCAGATGAAAAAAATTCTTTTTCGGGAGATGATTTAAGAAGAAGGCAATATACTTTTGGAATGAGTTTAGAAGACCTTGAGCTCATATTGCATCCTATGGCAGAAGATGCTAAAGAAGCAACTGGATCTATGGGAGACGATACTCCTTTAGCTGTATTGTCAGATAGATATAGGCCATTATATCATTTTTTTAGACAGAATTTTAGTCAGGTTACGAACCCCCCAATAGACTCCTTGAGAGAAAATAAAGTAATGAGCCTTAAAACAAGATTTGGAAATCTTGGAAATATTTTAAATTTTGACAATTTAACAAAGCAAAATATTTATGTTTTAAATAGTCCAATATTATCAAATTCTCAGTTTGAAAAATTTATAAATTTTTTCGGTAACAATTCATCTATAATTGATTGTACTTTTTTTGAGGAAGAAACTTTATTTGAGTCTATTAAAAAAATTCAAAAAGAAGCTGAAATTGCGGTAAGACAGGGAGTTACTCAATTGATTTTAAGTGACAAAGAGCTTTCTAACTCAAAACTTCCAATACCAATGCTTTTAGCAGTTGGATCAATTAACTCATTCCTTATTGAAAAAAAACTAAGAGGATATGTATCAATCAATGTTCAATCTGGAGAGGCTTTAGATACACATTCTTTTGCCACCTTAATAGGAGTAGGAGCAACTACTGTAAATCCCTATTTAGCATTTGATAGTTTATTTCAGCGTCATGAAAAGAAGTTATTTGGTCAATTTAGTTTTGATGAATGTGTGGAGAGATACATAAAATCAGTAAACGCAGGTCTATTAAAAATTATGTCTAAGATGGGTATTTCAGTTCTAAGTTCTTATAGAGGTGGATGTAACTTTGAAACTGTAGGATTAAGTAGAACAATTGTTGCAGATTATTTTCCAGGTGTTGTCTCTAAAATTTCTGGGATTGGACTTACTGGTATAGAGAAAAAAATTCGAGAGATTCATAGAGAGGCATTTGAAAGTTCTGAAACTATTTTGCCGATAGGTGGTATATACAGATATCGTAAAAATGGTGAAATACATCAATATCAGGGAAAATTAATTCATTTACTCCAAAGCGCTGTTGGATCTAATTCTTATAATGCTTATAAAAGATATGCAGATGGTATATATAGTTTACCACCAATAAATCTTAGAGATTTAATTGATTTTAGAGAAAAAAAATTAAGTGGACCAATAGATATTTCTGAGGTTGAACCAATAGAAAGTATTTTAAAAAGATTTGGAAGCGGGAGTATGTCTCATGGAGCTTTATCAAAAGAGGCTCATGAAACTTTAGCTACTGGAATGAATAGGATCAAAGGAGCTTCATGTAGCGGAGAGGGTGGTGAAGATGCAAGTAGATTTAAAGTTTTAGATAATGGTGATAGCGCAAACTCAAGAGTTAAACAAATAGCGTCAGCAAGATTTGGGGTTACGGTTAATTATCTTAATAATTGTAATGAGATAGAAATTAAAATTGCACAGGGTGCTAAGCCTGGTGAGGGTGGCCAGTTACCAGGATTTAAAGTTACAGATGAGATTGCTAGACTTAGACACTCAACTCCTGGAGTGACATTAATATCTCCTCCACCACATCATGATATTTATTCTATAGAAGATCTTGCACAACTAATTTACGATTTGAAACAGATTAATCCTAAAGCTCGTATAGGAGTGAAGTTAGTTGCTTCGTCTGGTGTAGGAACAATTGCAGCTGGTGTAGCTAAAGCAAAAGCAGATATAATATTAATCTCAGGACATAATGGTGGAACAGGAGCAACACCTCAAACTAGTGTTAAGTATGTTGGAATACCATGGGAAATGGGTTTAACAGAAGCAAACCAAGTATTAACTTTAAATAATCTTAGACACAAAGTTACATTAAGAACAGACGGTGGAATTAAAACTGGAAGAGATGTGGTGATAGCAGCAATGATGGGTGCTGAAGAATATGGTGTTGCTACTACAGCATTAGTTGCAATGGGATGTATAATGGTAAGGCAGTGTCATTCAAATACATGTCCTGTAGGCGTTTGTACTCAAGATGAAAAGCTCAGAGAAAAATTTACTGGAACTCCAGAAAAAGTAGTTAATTTGTTCACATTTATAGCCACTGAAGTAAGAGAAATATTAGCAAATTTAGGTTTTAAATCTTTAAATGATGTAATTGGTAGAACAGACTTACTAAAACAAATAAGCAAGGGTTCTCCAAATTTAGATGATTTAGATTTAAATCCTTTATTTGTTCAAGCTGATAATGGAAATAATCCAAGGTATTGTGAGGATCAAGAAATAAATAGTGTACCAGATACTCTTGACCAAGAAATTTGGCCAGAAATTGAAGAAGCTTTAAATAATTCTAAAAAAATTGAAAAAGAATATCAAATTAAAAATACTCACAGGGCAGTAGGAACAAGAATTTCTCATCATTTATATAAAAAATATGGTTATGAAAAACTTGACGAAAACTTTTTAGTTTTAAATTTCAAAGGATCAGCAGGTCAATCATTTGGAGCGTTCTCTTCAAAAGGATTGAAACTTGTATTAAAGGGAGATGCCAATGATTATGTTGGTAAAGGTTTGTCAGGAGCTATAATTTCAATAAAATTACCTGAGGAGAGTAATTTAGTTTCAAATGAGAATACAATTTTAGGAAATACTGTTCTTTACGGAGCTACTTCAGGAAAACTTTTTGCTGCTGGCCAAGCTGGTGAAAGATTTTCTGTTAGAAATTCTGGCGCAGTTACAGTAATTGAAGGATGCGATTCTAATGGGTGTGAATATATGACTGGTGGAACCGTAGTAATTTTAGGAGATGTTGGTGATAATTTTGCAGCTGGTATGACAGGTGGAATAGCCTTTATATATGATAAATCTCAACAATTCGAAAAGAAAGTAAATCCAGAATCAGTAGTTTGGCAAAATGTAGAAACAGATTATTGGAAAGAATATTTAAAAAATTTAATCAGTGAGCACTTTAAAGAAACTGAATCACAATTATCGAAAAAAATGATTGAAAACTTTGACGATGAAGTAAATAATTTTGTTCAGGTGTGTCCTAAAGAAATGTTGGATAAATTAAAAAATCCAATTACTTTAAAAAAAGTTGTAAAAAAAGTTAGCTAAACTAATAATTTAAGCTCTTTTAAAATTATATTTAGCCATTTTTTATTTGATAAACTGTGATCACCTTTTTTTACAATATTTAACTTTTTCTTCGCATTTGGAAATAATTTTAAAATCTTTCTTGAATAAGAAACAGGGACTACCTCATCCTTTTCACCATGTACCATTGTTACTTTAGTATTTGATTTAATTTTCTTATTCAAAACTTTGTTTTTTCTTCCATCTTTTATTAGCTGAAGTGAAATTGGATATTCATAATTTCCATGTTTTAAATGATAAATACCCTTTCTTATTGTTTCGTCTTTCATCTTTTTTGTAAATTTTTTCCACATTAAGTTTTCTAAAAATTCAGGAGCAGCTCCTATTCCTAAAAATCCCTTAATTTGTTTTTTAAAAATTTTAAATTGATTAAGAGAAATCCATGCTCCCATACTTGAACCAATTAATATAAAGTCTTTTTTTTTTACATATTTTCTTATTAGAATAGATGTCTCTTTACTCCATTTTGAAATATTTCCATTTATAAATTTGCCTGAAGATTTTCCATGTCCGGAGTATTCAAGTGTTAAAAAACTTAACCTATTTTTCTTGGCAAACTTTAAAAATGCATTTGGTTTTTCCCCCTCAAGGTCTGACATAAAACCGTGTAAAAA
>CACJCG010000020.1 GCA_902591845.1 uncultured Pelagibacteraceae bacterium | reverse complement strand
GCTGATTGCTTAACATCTTTTGTTTTAGAAATCATTTCAGCAGATCCAGCGGTATCCGCTCTAATATGTTCTGCTAAATTATTTTCTTTTATAAACTTTGAGCATTGAGATAATCCTTGTGCGTGAGAATAAACTTCTTTAATATCTTTTAATTTTACCCCAGGCTGTCCTAATAGATTATGCTCAATTTTTTGAAAATGCTCTCTATAAATATTTAGCCTATGCTTAAAAATTAAATATTCAATTCCAATATTACCTGTAATTCTATTTGACTCAGGAATTATAATTCTGCTGTCTGGTTCTTTAGATGCTTTGTTAAAACAATCATCAAAAGTTTTACAAGGCAAGATTTCTGCTTTAGGATCAATTGAAAGCGCTGCTAAATGAGAATATGCACCAAACGTTCCTTGAAAATAAATTTTATTCATCAATTCTTATATTCCATAATTTTTTTCAGTGCTAGATAATCCTCCTCTGTATCTACTCCTATTGGAGATGATTTGGCAAGTGAAACATTGATATCAATATTATTATCTAATGCTCTTAATTGCTCTAACTGATTTTCTATTTCATTTTTAGATTGGCTTAATTGAACAAATTTTTCGAGTGAGTCTCTTGAATAACAATAAACTCCAATATGATGATAAATATTATCTATCTGCTCAGACTTTCGTAAAAAAGATATGCCCTTTGGAAAATTGTTCTCTCCTAGAGTATTTTCAGTAATGACCTTTACAATATTTTCATTTCTCAAGTTTTTATTGTCTTTTATTGTTGCAGCAAGAGTTCCTATATTAGAAGGATTTTTTAACATTTTATCATTCAATCTTACGATATCTTGAACGTCGATTGCTGGTTCATCACCTTGTAAATTCATAATGAAATCAACATCTCTAATATTTGATTTTTTTAATGCCTCATGAATTCTATCTGTACCTGTCTTATGTTTATTGCTAGTTAAAATAGCATTGAAACCATTGCTTCTTACATCGTCAATAATTTCCTGGTCTTCTGTAGCTACAATCACATCTCCAATATTGGCCTCCTCTGCTTTTTTAGATACATGTGAAATAATTGATAAACCATTTATTTTAAGTAAAGGTTTACCGGGCAGCCTAGTAGCTGACATTCTAGATGGTATAATTACTAAAGTTTTCATTATATTTTCAAATTATTATACTCATTAAACAACTATAGAGGCAAATTTATACATTAAATTTTAGCTTTTTTTTAATTTATCGTGTTATACGTTCACTACAAAATTTAGAAAAAAATGGATTCTTTCGAAATAAATAAAATAGTTGCTGCAGTCTTAATGGTTGCCCTGCTTGTTATCGGTATTGGAAAATTATCTGATGTTATATTCCATGTAGAGAAACCTGAAACACCTGGTTATTCAGTTGAAGTAGAAGCTGCCACTACTGTATCTACAACCAGCTCAAGCACTGCGTCAGATAAAATTGATATATCAGCATTAATGGCAATGGGAGATATTGCTCATGGTGAAAAAGTTTTTAAAAAATGTGCAGCTTGTCATTCGATTGTAAAAGGAGGAAAGAATGCTATAGGTCCAGCGTTATATAATGTTGTGGGAAGAAAAGTTGGAGCTATTGAAGACTACAAATATTCCAAAGCGTTAGCTGCATATGATAAGAATTGGACTTTTGAAGAATTGAATGGATTTTTAATAAAACCTGCTAAATGGATAAAGGGAACAAAGATGGCATATGCAGGTCTTAGAAAAGAAAAAGATAGAGCCTCTGTTATAAAATATCTAAATGAGAATTCAGATAGTCCTTTGCCGCTACCTTAATTTTCCAAAACAATATAATAAAATACTTTTTTGTACGTGAACTCTATTGAGTGCTTGTTGCCATACGTGAGATTGTTTTCCCAAGAAAACATCATCACTTACTTCATCTCCTCTGGGTAAACAATGTAAAAAAATACAACTTTTTTTTGCATAACCCATTAATTTTTTATTAATTTTAAAATTTTTAAACGCTTTTATTTTTTTCTTCTTATTAACTTTGTCGTTTAAAGAAATAACCTTATCAGAAAAAATTACATCAGCACCAGAAACTGCTTTTTTCGCATCATTATAAATATAGATTTGCTTATTATTTTTTTTGACCCAGGCTCTAACTTCTTTTCCTGGTTCAAATTTTTTTGGACAACCAATACTTAATTTAAAAGAAAATTTTACTGATGCAGCTATTAAACTATCTAAAACATTGTTGGAGTCACCTATCCAACAAATATTTAATTTTGAAATAGGTTTTTTCATTATTTCTTCAACTGTAAAAACATCTGATAAAACCTGTGTTGGATGAGATGAAGGACTTAAACCATTGATGACGGGTATAGATAAATATTTTTCAAAATTTTCAACCTTTTTGTCGCTATCAGTTCTGAGCATAAATCCATCACCATAGGTCGAAAGAATTTTAGCTGTATCAGCAATGCTCTCTCCACCTTGACCCAAATGAAGCTCATTAGATCTCAAAGTCAAAGTACCACCGCCTAATTGTTTGATAGCTAAATAAAAGCTTAATCTTGTTCGCAAACTAGATTTTTCAAACATTTGAATTAATAATTTTCCTTTTAAGGGTGCGCCCTTATCAGCCTCTAATGTACTAAGTTTTTTTCTTAACTTTTTTCTTTCCTTAGCGTCAATAATTATCTTTCTTAGATCCTTTGCAGGTATATCCTTTAAATTAATGAAATGTTTCATATTATTTTATCTGGGAACAGACCTTTTCAATGATTTTTAAAGCTAAATCTAGTTCATTTTTTTTGACATTTAATGGAGGCAAAATACGAACAACATTTTCTGCTGCTCGAATAGTCAGTAACTTATTATTCATTAATTTTTTTATAAATTCAGTTTGATCTTTATATAATTGTATCCCAATTAAAAAACCCTTTCCTCTTATTTGCTTGATAACATTTGGATATTTTTCTTTAATTTTATTAAGATTAAATAAAAAATATTTTGATAAACTTTTTACATTATTTAAAAATTTCTTATTTGATACTATATCCATTACAGTGTTTCCAACGGACATAGCTAAAGGGTTTCCTCCAAATGTTGATCCATGAGTACCAGGCACCATTCCTGAAGCAACTTTTTTATTCATTAAAACTGCACCAATAGGAAAACCTCCGCCTATACCTTTTGCAATTGGTACAATATCAGGTTTTACTTTTGATTTTTGAAAAGCAAAGAAATCACCAGATCTTCCTATTCCACACTGAACTTCATCAAGAATTAATAGTATTTTTTTCTTATTACATAATGCTCTTAATTCTTTTAAGCACCAATCAGGAATAACTTTTATACCGCCCTCACCCATAATTGTTTCAACCATAATTGCAGCTGTGTTTTTGTTAATTTTCTTTTTAAGAGAATTGTGATCACCAAAACTGAAGTGATCAAACCCTGTTACTTTTGGACCAAATCCCTCAGTCATTTTCTTTGATCCACTAGCAAAAATTGCTGCTAAAGTTCTTCCGTGAAAGGAGTTTTTAATACATAAAATCCTATTTTTATTTGGTTTACCTATTGAGTAAAAATATCTTCTTGCAACTTTAATTGCTGCTTCCGTAGCCTCGGCTCCACTATTTTGAAACATCACAAAATCAGCAAATGTTTTTTTACATAACTTTTTAGCTAATTTTTCTCCCTCTGGAATTTGAAATGCATTAGATACATGCCATAATTTTTTTGATTGATCTTTTATAGTTTTTATTAATTTAGGATTTGCATGACCTAAAGAATTAACTGCTATTCCCTGCACAAAATCTAAATATTTTTTTTTATTAGTGGAATACAGATAACTACCTTTGCCATATTTAAAGGAAATTTTTTTTCTGTTATAATTTTTTGCCAAATAACTCATAAATATAATTTGTTTTTATAAACTTTAATTATTAATACAAGTTAGGATTGAAAAAACATATATACTCAATAATTCAATTATTGTTGATAACTCTAATATTTTGATTGTTTAATTTAATTTTATATCAGTATATTGTTGTTTTATATAAATTATATACAACATATTGATATTATGAGTTGGGATGAAACAAAGGTTGCTAAGCTTAAAGAACTTTGGGGAAAAGGAAATACTGCAAGTCAAATAGCGGAGATAATTGGCGGAATAAGTAGAAATGCCGTAATTGGTAAAGCTCATAGACTTAATTTATCAGCAAAAATTAAAACTAGAGCTACTACATCGAACAAACAGTTTGAAAACTCTTCAGAAGAAAAAAATATTAATTCCAGAAGAAGTCGTAGAAGTAAATTTAAATCATTAATTATAGAAAAAAATTTTGAACCGGAAAACCCGAAACAACTTGAAGAACTTGACGAAAATTCTTGTAAATGGCCAATAGGGCATCCTAACGAAAAATCTTTTTATTTTTGTGGAAGATCGTCATTAAAAGACTTTTCCTATTGTAAATTGCATTTGCTGTATGCATATCAGCCAAAAGGTAAAAAAGAAGATATTGCTGATAAAGATGAAGTTCCAGAATTTATTGAAAAGAAAATAAAATCAGCTTAATTTTGGTCGGTCTTATTTTTTAAATCGCTATTAGAAAGATATTTTTCTGTAGAGAATTGACCACCCTCTCTCCACATATAACAATATTTTTTTACCTCCTCATTAAAATATCTCTTACTTGGCATTCCAATATCTGAGTTAGTTTTATATTTACCCGAAGGAACATTATCATATTTTAAAAGCCTTAACTGATCTCTTGTTAATAAGGGCTTAGGTAATATCTCAAAAAATCTTGCAGATAATTCTGCAACTTTTAAAGGGAAAGGTAGTAAAATTCTTTTTTTTCCGATAAGTTTAAGCAATCTTTCTAATATTTCTTTAAAAGTAATTACTTCAGGGCCAACACATTCAATAATTTTTGAATAAATATTTTTTGTAATCACATGATGTATAGTGTCAGCTAAATCAGATGAATGTATAGGAGCGAAAAGAGTCCTACCGCTATAATAAAGTGGAAAAAAAGGCAGTTTGTTTAATATTGACATAAAAGATGTGGTAAAGTTATCTTCGACACTATAAACAACCGATGGTCTCAAAATTGTGGCTAAAGGAAAATTTCTTAAAATTTCGTTTTCTCCCATAAGTTTACTTTTAGCATATTCAGAATCAACTGCTTTATTAATACCCAGAGCTGATAAATGAATAAAATGTTTAAGATTATATTCTTTACAAAGTTTAGCTAAAATTGATGGGAAAACAGTATGTATATTTTTAAAAGTATTTACTTTTTTTTGCTCATACAATATTCCAACTAAATTAATACAAATATCTGCCTTTTTAAAAAGTTCTCTAATTTTATTTTCGTCAAATATATTGGCCTCAACAATATTTATGTATCCTGCGTTACCAAGAGGTTTTAAAACTATTCCTTTCTGATGAATGTTTCTTGTTACAGCGGTAACAGTGTAATTATCTTTAGTCAATTTCCTCACAATTGAACGACCTATTTGGCCTGAGCACCCAAAGATTAGTACATTTTTAGCTTTCATAGACAATTTTTTGCTTTCATATATATATGTTTTAAATGAGTAATAAAATTCAGCTTCACAAAGGGGATATACCTGAAAACCTAAATTTGGGCAACCGAATAGCTGTTGACGGAGAATTTATGGGTCTTAATGTAAGACGAGATCCATTGTGTCTGATACAATTATCATCTGGTAATTCTGAAGCACATATAATTCAGTTTAATAGAAACGATTATAATGCCCCCAATCTGGTAAAAATATTAAGTGATGAAAAAATTACAAAACTTTTTCATTTTTCTCGAGCAGATTTAGCTCATATTAAATATTATTTAAAAACTGAAACAAATAATATACTTGATACTAAAATAGCCTCAAAACTTGCAAGATCTTACTCTGATAACCACTCGTTAAAAATATTGATTAAGGAATTTGTGAATATAGATATTAGTAAACAATTTCAAAGCTCAGATTTCGGAGGAGAATTATCTCCAGCACAATTAAAATACTGTGCAAATGATGTAATATATCTTCATAAAATTCATGACGAGCTTTATAAAATACTTGAAAGGGAAAATAGAGTTAAACTCTATGAAGATTGCCTAAAATTTTTAAAAACAAGAGTTGATCTTGATTTGGCTTTATTTAAGGATGATATTTGGTCTCATTAATGAATAAGAATAAATTTATAAATCTAGCTACAGAAGTAATTAACCTTGAGATTAAAGCATTACAAAAATTAAGAAAAAATATAAACAAATCTTTTAGTGATGCTGTTATTAAAATTGCAAATTGTCAATCAAAAGTAATTTTGTGTGGAGTTGGAAAAAGTGGACTAATAGCTTCAAAAATTGCAGCAACTTTAGCTTCAGTTGGTACCCCTGCCTTTAGTATAACCGCAAGCGAAGCTTCTCATGGCGATTTAGGAATGATATCAAAAAAAGATATTTTAATACTTATAAGTTATTCAGGTAAAACAAATGAGTTAAAAAATATTATTCAGTATGCAAATAGAAATAGAATTTATTTAATTGGAATTGTATCAAAAAAAGACTCTATTTTATACAAAGCATCAGATACAAAACTTTTAATACCACAAGTAATTGAGGCGGGAGGTATTGTTCCTACCGCAAGCACAACTTCTCAACTTGCTCTAGGTGATGCTTTAGCAATCGCTTCTATGAAATATAAAAAATTTGGTAAAATGGATTTTAAAAAACTACATCCTGCAGGCAGTATTGGAGCACAACTTAAAACAGTTGAAGATATAATGATAGTAGGTAAAAAAATACCTTTTGTGGATGAGAATTTACAAACAGACAAAGCATTAAAAATATTGAGTGAAAAAAAATTGGGAATACTTGTGGTAAGAAATAAAAAAAAATTTACCACTGGTATTATAACAGATGGTCAAATTAGAAGATTTAGTCAAAAAAATTTGAATTTTCAATCATTGCCTGTTAAAAAAATAATGACAAAAAAACCTATATTTATTGATAAAAATGAATTAGCTGCAAAAGCTTTATCAATAATGAACAATAATAAAATTACCTCGCTAATTGTTAATAATAAAAATAAACCAAAAACAACAATTGGAGTTATTCACGTTCATACAATTTTGCAATCTAATATCTCTTAAATGAAACAAAATAAAATTGTAAAAAGTTTTTTTATAATTTTAATTTTTTTAATTATAATATCGTTCATATATTTAAAATATTTTAAAATAGAAAAAACTGATAAAGTAGAAACTAAATCGTCAGAAGATATAATTTACAAATCTAACATTATAGAAAATGTGAATTATACAACTAAAGATGCTGATGGAAATGAATATATTGTTACTGCTTTAGAAGGAGAAATAGATTATTCAAATTCAGATATAATTTATCTAACCAAAGTTAAAGCTTTAATAAAATTAAAAGATTCCAATATAATAACCATTGATTCAGATTTTGGGAAATATAATACAGATAATTTTGATACAATTTTTTCAAAAAATGTCATAATTAACTACCTTGATAACAAAATTATAGGTGAATATCTTGATTTTTCTTTAGCAAGAAACACTATGATCATTTCAAGAGAAGTAGTTTATACTAATTTAGAAAATATTATGAGAGCAGATGTGATTGAAATTGATATAAAAACAAAGGATACTAAGATTTTTATGTATGAAAATGATAAAAAAGTTAATATTAAAAATAAAAATTATTAATGGCCATTATTAAAAAATTTAGAATAAAATCATTTAAAAAAGTAGAACCGATAATTGAATTTGAAAATGTTTCACTTTCTTATGGAAATAGATTGATATTAGATAATATAAATTTTAAAATTAATAAAAATTCAATTCATGGTATGTTGGGACCGAATGGTGCTGGTAAAAGTACTATTTTTAACTTAATCACTGGACTCATCAAACCAATGAGTGGTAAAATTAAAATTTTTGGAGAAGATGTTACTGAATACCCTATTTATATAAGAACAAGAAAATTTCAGACAGGGTATGTTCCACAATATGGGGGTTTTTTTAACGATTTAACACTTCATGATAACTTAAAAGCTATAAGCGAGATTGTAATTGAAAATAAAAATTTACGAATTGAAAGAGTTGATTATTTAATTTCAAAATTTGAATTTGGAAACTTAAAAGATATCAAAGGAAAATTTCTATCCGGTGGTCAAAAAAAGAGGCTGGTAATAGCTCTCGCTTTACTAAGTGAGCCAAAAGTTCTTTTGCTTGACGAAATTTATGCTGCTTTAGATGTTTTAACAATTAAGATGCTTCAAGAAACAATTGTTAATTTACAACAAGAAAATCAAATTACTACATGCATCTGTGACCATCAAGCTCGTGACCTATTGGCTACGTGTGATATTGCAATGATTTTAAATGAAGGTAAAATAATTGCGCAAGACACTCCATCGAATTTAGTTAAGGATATTAAAGCAAAAGATGTTTATTTTGGTGATAGTTTTAAATTAAATTAAAAAAATTAATGCCAAATATAATCACTTTTAAAAAAAAAATTAAAAATTTTAATAAACAGATTTCTGTAAGTGGAGACAAAAGCATAAGTATTAGATGGATATTATTTTCATCTTTGGCTAATGGTGTTTCTAAGGCAAGAAACATTTTGATGTCGGAAGATGTGTTGGCAGCACTTCAGGCTATTAGACAACTAGGTATTAATTTTAAATTAAAAAAAAATGTCTGCAAAATTTATGGCAAAGGTGTCAATGGATACAAATATAAAGAAAAACTTACGATTAATGCTGAAAATTCTGGAACATTAGCAAGGCTTATTCTTGGATTGTTAGTCAACAGTCCCCACCAAATAAAAATTATTGGTGACAAAAGTCTTTCAAAAAGAGACTTTAAGAGAGTTTCGGATCCACTGTCTAAATTTGGTGTGAAGTTCATTTTAAATAAAGGTAAAAATTTGCCTTTAAAAATTATTGGGTCAGATAAACTTAAACCAATTAAATACTTTGAGAAAAGAGGTTCTGCACAATGTAAAAGTGCAGCAATATTTGCGGGAATGAGAACTGAAGGAACAACAATTATAAACGCAAAAAAATCAAGAAGTCATACTGAAATACTATGTAAAAATTTAAAATTACCAATTAAAATTAAAAAGAGAAAAAACTATGATGAAATTAAAATACAAAAAGTAAAAAATATAAAACCACTTAATTACATCATTCCATCCGATATAAGTTCAAGTGCTTTTTTTATTGTGCTAACTGTTCTTATAAATAACTCTAAATTAATAATAAAAAATGTTAATATTAATGTTTCAAGAATAGGAGTAATAAAAATTCTCAGAAAAATGGGTATCAAAATTATTTTTTTCAACAAAAAAATTTATAAAGGTGAAAAGGTAGCTGATATTAAAATAATTAGTCCGAAATCAATCAAACCAATTGATTGCCCTACTAATTTAAATAGTGAAGCAATAGATGAATTTCTAGTAATTTTTTTAGTTGCAGCAAAAGCTAATGGGATTTCATACTTCAAAGATCTAGCTGAGCTTAACCAGAAAGAAAGTCCTAGGTTGAAGTGGGGATCAAAAATTTTAAAAAAAATGGGTATAAAAAATATTGTTACAAAAGACTCTATTAAAATCTTTGGAAATCCAAATTTAATTATTAATAAAGAGATTACTATTAAAAATTATTTAAAAGATCATAGAGTTTTTATGACTAGCGTAATTGCTGCTTTATCTTTTGGTGGTATATGGAAAATACATGATAAAGATTGTTTTAAAACATCATTTCCAAATTTTCTTAAAATAATTCAAAAAATTGGAAAATGATTAAAAGAAAAAATATTTTAAAAATAGCAATAGACTCTCCAGCTGCTGCTGGCGCAGGCACAGTGGGGAAATCTATTTCAAGACATTATAATCTTTTCTATTTAGACACTGGAAAAATTTACAGGTTTATTGCATATTTAAAGATAAAGTATCCTAAAAAATTCAATCAAAATTTTATTAAATCTAAAATTAAATCTTTAAGAGTTAAAGATCTTTCTAGTAAAAATCTGATATCTGATGAAGTGGGTACACAGGCTTCAATCATTGCTAAAAATAGAACAATAAGAAGATTAGTGCACACCTTTCAATTAAATTTTGCTTACAATCCTCCTAAAAAATATCATGGCTCTTGTCTTGATGGAAGAGACATAACTTATAATATAATTCCTGATGCTGATTTTAAATTCTATATAACAGCCAACTTGAAAACCAGAG
>CACJCG010000019.1 GCA_902591845.1 uncultured Pelagibacteraceae bacterium | reverse complement strand
ATGATATATATAAAGATCCTCACACAAAAAGTAATTTTCATCTTCATTATGGAGATTTGAGTGACTCTCTTTCTGTTTTAAAGATTATACAAAAAATAAAACCTAATGAGATATACAATTTAGGAGCTCAATCTCATGTAGGTGTTTCTTTTGAGGTTCCAGAATATACAGCTAATGTTGATGCAATTGGAACATTACGTATCTTAGATTCAATAAGAACATTAAAACTTGAAAAAAAAACAAAATTTTATCAGGCAGGAACATCAGAAATGTTTGGAGCATCTAAACCACCTCAAAATGAAAATACAAAGTTTTATCCTAGAAGTCCTTATGCAGCTGCAAAAGTTTATGCACATTGGATTACTGTAAACTATAGAGAGGCTTATGGTATTTTTGCCTGTAACGGTATTTTATTTAATCATGAGAGTCCTTTGAGAGGTGAAACTTTTGTTACATCAAAAATAGTAAAAGCTTTATGTGAAATAAAAGAGACTGGCAAAGGAAGATTATACCTTGGCAATTTATATGCAAAAAGAGATTGGGGCCATGCAAAAGATTATGTAGATGCAATGTGGAAAATGTTACAAAATAAACAACCAAAAGATTATATAATCGCTACTGGAAAACAATATTCTGTAAAACAATTTGCAAACTTAGTTGCAAGAGAACTTAAATTTAAAATTAAATGGAAAGGTAAAGGTATTCAGGAGAAGGGATATTTAAAAAATAAATTAATAATCAGTATTGATAAAAAATACTTTAGACCTACCGAAGTTGAATCTTTACTAGGAAACTCTAAATTAGCAAGAAGAGAGCTTAAATGGCGTCCAAAATTTAATATAAATACTTTAGTAAAAGACATGGTCGTTGAGGAGTTAAAAAATTATAAGTGATTAGTAAGAAATCTCTAATTTTTGTAAGTGGTCATAATGGATTAGTTGGAACTGCAGTTGTTCGAAGATTAAAATATTATGGTTATAAGAACATTATTTGTATATCTAGGAAAGAATTAGATTTAAAAAACCAGCAAAAAGTTTTTAGTTTTTTTAAAAAAAATAAAATAGATGCAGTTATAAATGCTGCTGGAAAGGTTGGCGGAATTTATGCAAATAATAAATATAAAGCTGATTTTATCTATGATAATATTATGATGCAGAACAATATTATTCATGCTTGTTATAAAAATAATATTAAGAATTTAATATTTTTAGGCTCAAGTTGTATTTATCCACGAAATGCAAAACAGCCTATTAAGGAAGAATATCTTTTATCAGGTGAGTTAGAAAAAACCAATGAACCTTACGCTATAGCAAAAATTGCAGGAATCAAAATGTGTGAAAGTTATAATTATCAGTACAATACCAACTATAAATGCTTAATGCCATGTAATCTCTACGGCCCAAATGATAATTACAATCTTGAAAATTCACATTTCTTACCAGCATTAATTTCAAAAATTTATACAGCTAATAAAAAAAAAAAAAATTTTATAAAGCTATGGGGAACTGGAAATCCCAAAAGAGAGCTAATGTTTGTTGACGATCTTGCCGATGCTTGCATTTATTTTTTAAATAAAAAAACAAAAGAGAGTCTGATTAATATTGGTAGCGGGAAAGAAATGAAGATAATTAATTATGCTAAATATATTATTAAACATCTAAATGCTGATTTAAGGATTAAATTTGATAAATCTAAGCCAGATGGCACGCCAAGAAAAATAGTTGATATTTCAATTGCTAAAAAATATGGATGGTTTCCAAAAATAGATTTTAAAGAAGGTTTAAAGATAACTTTTGAGGATTTTTTGAGGAAAAATAAAAAATAAAATGAAAAAATATTTAGTAGTTACAGGAGGTGCAGGTTTCGTAGGATCAAATCTTATTTCATTATTAGTTGAACAAACTAATTTTCAAATATTAAGTATAGATAATTATTCAACAGGAACAAAAAATAATCATTTTAAAAGTAAAAGAGTACAGTATTTAAAATCTGATACAAAAAATATTTCAAAAATTTTAAATAATTATAAAAATAAAATTGATGCAATATTTCACTTTGGAGAATTTTCAAGAATTTATCAAAGTTTTTTAAAAATGGATGAGTGTATAAATTCTAATTCAATAGGCTCTCATGCTGTTTTTAATTTTTGTTTTACAAATAAAATAAAATTGATTTATTCAGCAACATCAGCAAGTATAGGTAATAATGGTCAAGATAAAGATCTCTCTCCATATGCTTTTTCAAAAGCAAAAAATTTAGAAATGTTAGAAAATTTGAAAAAGTGGTTTGATTTCAAATATGAGGTAGTTTATTTTTATAATGTTTATGGTCCAAAACAGATTTGTAAAGGAGATATGGCTACTGTTATAGGAATTTTTGAAGAACAATATAAAAAAAATAGACCTTTGACAGTTGTGAGACCAGGTACACAAACAAGAAGATTCACACATATTAACGATACAGTTGATGCATGTTATTATGCTTGGAAAAAAAATAAATGTAGACATTATAGCATCTCAAATAAAAAAAGTTATTCTATTATTCAGGTTGCAAAAATGTTTAATAGGAAAATTAAATTTTTACCCCACAGACCTGGTGAAAGATATGCATCTGCACTTACGAGTATGAATTTATCAAATAAAGTCTATAAATTATTTGGATCAATCAAACTTAAAGATTACATTAAAAAAACAATTAAAAATTGATAAATTAGTATTTTTTCTATGTTTACAAACAGGACTAATTATGTATAACACTATCGCCGGTGATTATTGCGAAGGTGTCATACCCGATCCCATTCCGAACTCGGAAGTTAAGCCCTTCAGCGCCGATGGTACTTTGTCTTAAGACATGGAAGAGTAGGACATCGCCGGCTAAAATAAATATATGAAAATTAAAAGCTCATTAAAATCTATAAAAAAAAGAGATTTAAACTCTAAGCTTGTTAGAAGAAGAGGCCGAGTTTACGTTATAAATAAAACAAACCCAAAATTTAAAGCAAGACAAAAATAATTTTTATGGATAACGAAAACCATAAAAGTACTTGGAATAATTTTACAAAATTTGTTCTGTGGGGAACTGTCGCTGTTGTATGCGTTTTGGTATTAATGGCAATATTCTTGTTGTAAGGTTCCTTGATGAGAATCGGTTCAATCTTAGAAAATCAAAAAATAGAGAAAAGAATAGCTATAACTCTAGAAACAGTAAAAAAATATATTTCTTTAGGGTTTGAAGTTTGTTTAGTTGAAAATTATGGTTCTCATCTTGGTATAAAAGATGAGCAGTATAAAGATGTAGGTGTTATTATTTTAAATAACGAAATAGAAGTTTTAAAATCTTCTGACATTATAGTTCAACTTGGCATGCTATCTGATGATAAAATTTCAAATATTAAGGAAAATCAAACATTTATTGGAGTTTTAAACCCATATAATAATAAAGAAAAATTAGAAAAATTAGCTAAAAAAAAGATTAATATTTTTTCATTAGAATTACTTCCAAGAATTACCAGAGCTCAATCTATGGATATATTGTCTTCTCAAGCAAATCTTGCTGGTTATAAAGCTGTAATTGAGTCTTTTGCAAATTTTGAAAAGGCTATACCGATGATGATGACAGCAGCAGGTACAGTTCCAGCTGCAAAGGTTTTGGTTGTTGGTGCTGGTGTTGCTGGCTTACAAGCGATTGCAACTGCAAAAAGGATGGGTGCAATAGTTTTTGCTACCGATGTAAGAATGGCATCTAAAGAACAAGTTGAAAGTTTAGGTGGTAAATTTTTAACTGTTGAGGATTCAGAAAATTTGGAAACTGAGGGTGGTTATGCGAAAGAAGCCTCAGATGATTTTAAAAAAAAGCAAGAACAACTTTTATCTGAAACTTTAAAAAAAATTGATATTGTAATTTGTACAGCTTTGATACCAGGTAAAAAAGCCCCTTTAATAATAAAAGATAAAATGATTGAAAATATGCAAGCAGGATCTGTGATATATGACTTAGCAGCAATTCAAGGAGGTAATACTGCATTTACAGAAGTGGATAAAATTATTAACAGAAATGATGTTAAAATAATGGGTGAAAGCAATATACTTAATAAGTTGCCCGTTTCAGCTTCAAACTTATATGCAAAAAATATTTTTAATTTTATTGATAATTTATTCGACAAAGAGAATAAAAAAATAAATATTAATCTACAAGATGAAATTATAGAAAAAACATTAATAAAATAAATTATGGAAATAGATCCTTTAATATTCAGATTAAGTATATTCATCCTTTCAATATTTGTAGGATATTATGTTGTGTGGAGTGTAACTCCCTCATTACACACACCTTTGATGTCTGTTACTAATGCAATTTCATCTGTAATAATTGTTGGAGCTATAATCGCCGGCTTGTCAGGAAATTCTAATACAATATTTAATACCTCAAGTATTTTTGGTTTTTTAGCTATCGCCTTGGCAGCGATCAATATTTTTGGTGGATTTCTGGTAACCCAAAGAATGTTAGCAATGTATAAAAAAAAGAAAAAGGATAAATAAATGATATCTGCAAATTTATCTGCAATTTTTTATTTAGTTTCAGGTGTTTTATTCATTCTTGCTTTAAGAGGTCTGTCTTCACCCGAAACGTCAAGGCAGGGTAATTTTTTTGGTATTTTAGGTATGGTTATTGCTATAACAGTAACATTTTTATCTACTGACAACTTTTCTACTGGTTTTATATTCGTAATAATATTTATATTGGCAGGGGGATCGATTGGAGCTTTCATAGCTTATAGAATTCCAATGACTGCTATGCCGGAATTAGTTGCTGGCTTTCATAGCCTTGTTGGACTTGCAGCTGTATTCGTAGCAATATCTGCTTTTTTGAATCCAGAAGCATTTAATCTAGGCACACAAGGAAATATAAAACTTGGTAGTTTGATTGAAATGTCTATTGGTGCTGCTGTCGGAGCAATAACATTTTCAGGCTCAGTAATTGCTTTCCTAAAATTACAAGGAATTATGTCTGGATCACCAATTACATTTAAAGGTCAACATCCTCTTAATGCAATTATCTTAATATCAATAATTGTATTAATTTATTTACTATGCACAACTCAATCATCTAATTTATTTTGGATACTTTTGGTTGTTTCTTTTTTAATCGGTTTTCTTTTAATTATTCCTATTGGTGGTGCAGATATGCCAGTGGTAATTTCCATGCTTAATTCTTATTCAGGTTGGGCAGCAGCTGGAATTGGTTTTACTCTAGAAAACACAGCATTAATTATTACTGGAGCATTAGTCGGTTCATCAGGTGCCATACTTTCATATATTATGTGTAAAGGTATGAATCGTTCATTCTTTAATGTTATATTAGGTGGATTTGGAGCAACAGATGAAACTTCGGGTGAGAAAAATAAAGAACAAAGACCTGTTAAAAGTGGGAATGCAGACGATGCAGCTTTTTTGATGAAGAATGCGTCATCAGTTATAATTGTACCTGGTTATGGAATGGCAGTTGCTCAAGCTCAACACGCTTTAAGGGAAATGGTAGACACTTTAAAAAAAAACGACATAAAGGTTTCTTATGCAATACACCCTGTAGCAGGAAGAATGCCAGGGCATATGAATGTACTTTTAGCAGAAGCAAATGTTCCATACGATGAAGTATTTGAATTAGAAGAGATTAATAATGATTTTGCTAACGCAGATGTTGCATTTGTAATTGGTGCAAACGATGTGACAAACCCAGTAGCTAAAACAGATCCACAAAGTCCTATATATGGAATGCCAGTTCTTGATGTAGAAAAGTGCAAATCTGTATTGTTTGTAAAGAGAAGTTTATCCCCAGGTTATGCAGGAATAGACAATGATTTATTTTATAAAGAAAATACTTTAATGTTATTTGCAGACGCAAAAAAAATGACAGAAGATATTACAAAGAATTTATAAATTTAAATGAGTATAAAAATATTTTGTGATATTGCAGACCTTCGTCTTATCAAAAAATTTACTAAAAAAATAATTGTAAAAGGCTTTACAACAAATCCAAGCTTGATGAGAAAAGCAGGTGCTAAAAATTATGAAATATATTCGAAACAATTAATTAAGGCTAGTGCAAAAAAACCAATTTCACTTGAGGTATTTGGTGATGATTACAAATCTATGATTAAACAAGGAATTATAATCAATAATTGGGGAAAAAATGTTTATGTTAAAGTCCCAGTGGTTAACTCCAAAAATCAATTTACTGGAAAGGTTATAAAAAAATTAAACAAGAAAAAAATCAAATTAAATATAACTGCAGTTTATACCTCAAAACAAACAGAAAAGATTTTAAAAGTAATTGACAAAAAAACAAAAGTAATAATATCTATTTTTGCTGGCAGGGCGGGTGATACAGGCAAAGATCCTGTGCCAGAATTTACAAAAAGTATTAGGATGGCTAGAAATTTCAAAAATGTAGAAATTTTGTGGGCAAGTGTGAGAGAGCCTTATAATTTTATTCAGGCAAAACAATTGGGCTGTCACATAATTACAATACCTCCAGCAATTATTAATAAAATTGAAAAATTTGGAAAAACATTTAAAGATTTGACTTTAGAAACTGTTAAAGCTTTTTTAAAAGATAGCAGAAAGTCTAAATTTAAGATCTAATTTTTTTTGCGATAAAAATCAAATTTGATTTAAAAAACATTAGATTTATAAACTTAAATTCATATTTAATATTTTCACCTTCAGCTAGTTTTATAAAATCAGCTTTAGATAAAAGATTTAAGTTTTCTTCTTTAGAATAAAAAGAAAGATTAAAGAATTTTAAAAACATTCTATGAATATTTTTTGGTAACCAGTGTAAAAATGGTATTTTTGTATGAAATTCAACTGGATGGAATCTATTTGGTGTGGTTATTATTATCATCTCATTACTTAATTTAATCATATTTCTAATCATCATTTTTTGGTTTTCAAATCCTCCAACATGTTCAATAGTTGCGCTAGATAACACAAGATCTGATTTTAATTCCTTAACCTCTTGTTCATTTAAATTATCAACTATTGATTTTTTTAAAACTTTTTCAAAAAATGGAGAATTTATAGTTTGATCAGAAATTGAATAAAATTTATTAATATTCTTTAAATTTTTAACAATTAAATTACTATGAGGGTTTTGATTATCACTAGTAGTGCCTACATCCAAAACATTTTTAATGTTATTTGAGCTTATTAATTGATTTATTACACCAATTATCTCAAGTCTTTTTTTCGTTATGATGTTGTCAAAAAATTTTAGATGATTTGCAAGATAAATTTTTTTATTTTCCATATTGAATTGGTTGCGGGGGACGGATTTGAACCGCCGACCTTCAGGTTATGAGCCTGACGAGCTACCAGACTGCTCCACCCCGCGGTATTTTAAATTCTATTTTTAAGTTTATTTAACTTTTTAACTCTCTTAATGTTCTCTTGTAGAATTCTCTTTTTTTTTTCCGAAGGCTTTTCATATGTGTTTTTAAGTTTAATTACCTTGAAAAAACCATCTCTTTGAAGCTTTCTTTTCAAAACTCTCAAAGCTTGTTCAACATTATTATCTTTAACTTCTATTTTAATAAATACCTCCAAAAAAGTGGTTAATTAACACTTTTATAATTTTATGTCTATTAATTTTATTCATCATACGGCTAATGTATTAGATTTTTTTTGTTTTTCTTTTTCTTTTTTTTCTCTTTTAATTCTTCTCTCAGCTTTATCTATTGCCTCCAAAAGATCTTTTTGAGTGAATAAATTTAAAGCTACAGGGTCTTTAGGATTAAGATTATTATAATTCCAATAGCTCTTATTTCTAATTGATGTTACAGAATTTTTAGTTATTCCTACAAGTTTAGCTATTTGGGAGTCTTTAAGAATATTGTGTTGCTTGATTAGCCACATTGCAGAGTCAGGCTTATCTTGTCTTTTAGAAAGAGGAATATATTTTTTAATTTTTTTTTCAGTGTTTGATAATTCTATATCGTTATTTTTAATTTGAAGTGGTCTATTTTCATCTTTTGAAGAAAGCTCAATTTCTTCTCTAGAAAGTTGTCCTGAAATTATTGGATTATAAGCTTTAATTCCTTTTGCAACTTCCCCATCTGCTATGCCTTGTATTTCAACTTCGTGTAATTTACAAAATTCAGCAATCTGTCTGAATGTTAAAGTTGTATTTTCAACTAACCAAACGGCAGTAGCCATTGGCATTAAAGGTGCATTTGACATTTAATTTTTCTTTTCTGATTTAAAATTTTGGAATTTTTTATTAAATTTACTAATTCTACCTTTGTCCATCAATTTCTGTTTTCCACCTGTCCATGCTGCATGAGATTTTGGATCTATTTCAAGTTTTAGTAAATCACCTTCTGATCCCCAAGTAGACTTTGTCTCAAATTGCGTCCCATCAGTCATTTCAACTTTTATAGTGTGGTAATTAGGATGTATGTCTTTTTTCATAACGAGACTTATAGCAAAAGAATTTTAGAACACAATTAAAAGTTCTCTAAATTTTCAAGCATTTTACGGTTAATTGCACTACTTGAAGCTCTAATATCAATATTATTAATCTCATATTTATTTATATCATTAACAATACCTCCAGCTTCTTGAACCATTAGAGTTCCCGAGGCTATATCCCACAAATTAATTTTATTGTGAAAAAATCCATCTAGTCTACCTGCTGCCACGTATGCTAAGTCAAGTGCAGCACAACCACTATATCTCATATTTAAATTACTGAATTTAACTCCTTCGTGATTGCTTGAAAATAAACAATCTTCTAAAGAGTTTTTATTTGAAACTCTTAATCTGTTATTATTTAAAAAAGCTCCTTTATTTCTTTCAGCAAAAAACATTTCATCTTTTATAGGGTCAAAAATTAAACCACTTATAATTTCATTTTTAGATTTTAGGGCAATGCAAATTGCAAAATGAGGTATACCATGAAGAAAGTTTGTTGTTCCATCAATAGGATCAATGATCCAAACATTTTCTTTATCTTTATTATTAATCATACCTACTTCTTCTGAGAGAAATGAATAATTTTTTTTTGTTTTAGAAAGTTCTTCAATTAAAATTTTTTCAACGTGTTTGTCTGTCTTAGTCACAAAATCATAAGGTCCTTTTTTAGATACTTGTAAATTTTCAACTTCTCCAAAATCTCTTATTACTGATTTTGATGCTTTTTCGGCAGCCTTAATCATTATATTTAGGTTTGATGATATAGAGATCATTTTTTTATATTTTTTTTATGTATTCTAAATTTCTAGTATCAACTATGACCTCATCATCTGCTTCTATAAATGGTGGCACTTGAATATTTAAACCATTATCAAGAGTGGCCGGTTTATATGAAGATGATACTGTCTGACCCTTGAGAGCAGCATCTGTTGAAGCTATCTTGCATTTTACTTGGTTAGGTAGTTCAACTGAAATAGGATTTTCATTATAAAAGCTTACAGAAACCTCTAGATTTTCTGTTAAGAGTTTTCCTTTTTCTCCAACAAGTTCTTTTTTAATTTCTATCTGTTCAAACGATTTAGGATCCATAAAGAAAAAATTATTTTCATCACTATAAAGAAAATTAAATGTTGTTTCTTCTAATGAAGCTTTTTCAATTGTTTCATTAGATCTAAATCTTTCATTTAACTTTGTGTTTTTGTTTACACTTTTCATTTCTACCTGAGCAAACGCACCACCTTTTCCAGGTTTAACGTGTTGAGTTTTTAAAACTTGCCATAAATCATTTTTATATTCTAAAAGCATTCCAACTCTTATTTCTCCAGCATTTATTTTCATTTCAGTCTCTTTATAGCTTGTAGCGGTTTATATTTTTTATTTTTCCAAATGTAGCCTGAAATAGCTAAAAAATTCGCATTGTTCAATAACAGATTTTTATAATTAACAGAATTGATACCACCAATAGCAACAATTGGTATTTTGGTAATTTTTTTTACTTTATTTAAAATTTTAGTAGAGGCCACATATTTAGTTTTTTTTGTTTTGGATGAATAAAAAGCACCAAAAGCTATGTAGCTAGCTTTAGTTTTAATCGCTTTTTTTGCTAAATTAATAGAATTATGGCAAGTTATACCTATAATTTTTCTACCAAGTAATTCCTTGGCTTTTTTTAAATCCATATCCTTTTGACCTAAATGACAACCGTCAGCGTTTAATTTTAAGGCAAGCAACACATCATCATTAATTATAAATTTTACTTTATTTTTTTTACAAATTTTTTTGATTTTTTCTCCTATAAAAATTTTCTTTTTTTGAGAATAATTTTTGAGCCTAAGTTGAAAAAAAAATACTTTTCCAGTTTTTAGAACTAATCTCAGATTATTATAGAAATTGTTAGTTATTTTATTAGGAGAAATAAGATAAATAAATTTTTTATTTATTTTCAAGTTCGCTCGCCCATTTTCCTTGAGCAGCCAAGGTACACATTTTAGCTCTATGATTAAAAGTATTTTGAGTTGCAATTGTATCTTTAGTATCTTTTGACCAAACTTTTAAAGCACTTTGTTGAAGAGCTCTTCCATATGAATAGGTCATTATGAAATTTGTATTGTTATTTTTATTTATTAAGTTTAAATTTTCTGTAGCTTCTATTTCGGATTGTCCTCCAGATAAAAAAGCTATTCCAGGCACTTCTTTTGGCACTGAATCTTTTAAACATTTAAGTGTTTTAAGCGAAACCTCTTCATTAGAAATTTTATTTTTTGATAGGTTTCCATCTAAAATCATGTTTGGTTTTAATATAATTCCTGTTAGATCGACTTTGTGTAAAATTAGTTCATTAAAACATTTTTTAATTACTTCTGATGTTTTGCTCAAACAAACTTCGGCAGAATGGTTACCGTCCATTAATACCTCAGGTTCTACTATTGGAACCATTCCACTTTCTTGAACTATTGCAGAATACCTGGCAAGGGCATTAGCGTTACTGTTAATTGCTAGTTTGCTTGGATATTTTTCACTTATAGAATAGACACCTCTCCATTTTGTAAATCTTGCTCCAAGTTCATAATATTTTTTTAATCTATCTCTTAAACCATCCAAACCCTCTGTAATTTTTTCTTCAGGGGAATCAGATAATTCTTTTGTACCAGTATCTACTTTAATTCCAGGAACTGCGCCTGAACTAGATATTAAATCTGGTATTGATTGTCCTGCGCTTGAAGTTTGATTTATAGTTTCATCATAAAGAATAACACCCCCTATACAATCTTTCATGCCTTCTGATGAAAATAGTATTTCCCTGAATGAAAGTCTGTTTTCTGGCGTTGAATTAATTTTTACTGCCTCAAGTCTTTTAGTCATAGTTCCATTGCTTTCATCTGCTGCAAGTATACCTTTTCCATTAGAAATTATTTTAAGTGCAATTTTATTTAGTTCAGTCATTTTAATTCAATGCCGTTATACCAGGAAGGTTTTTACCTTCAAGATATTCTAAAAAAGCTCCACCTGCAGTTGAAACAAAATCAAAATAATTAACAGCTTTCAAATTATTTAATAATGAAACCGTATCTCCACCACCAGCAACTGAAAAAATTTTGTTTTCTTTATTATTTTCAATTATTTTTTTTGCTATTTGAATACTTCCATTAGCAAAATTTGGATTTTCAAAATATCCTGCAGGTCCATTCCAAAGTATAGTTTTACTTCTATCAATAATATTTGTTATTTTTTTTATAGTTTTTGGACCAATATCTAATATCATTTCATCAGATGATATTTCATCCAATTCTTTTTTTTGAGGAGATCCGTTAAAATCTCTAGATACAACCACATCTTCAGGATAAACTAATTCACATTTTTCTTTTTTTGAAAGTCTTACGATTTCTTCAACTATTTTGTCACAATTTTTTTCTTTAATAGATTTTCCAATACTGTGTCCGTAAAATTCTATAAAATTATTAGCCATACCTCCAACAATAATAATGTTGTCAAATTTAGGAATTAAATTTTTAATAACATTAATTTTAGTAGAAATTTTAGACCCACCAATAATACATGTAATTGGTCTTGTAATTTCAGAAGTTATTTTGTTTAGAGCATTCACTTCTAAGTCAAGCTGTAATCCAGAAAAAGAAGGTAAGAATTTTGGAATCTCATATATTGAAGCATGAGATCTATGGGAACAAGAGAAAGCCTCATTGACATAAATATCTCCAAAATTTGATAGAAGCTTAGCAAATTTGTTA
>CACJCG010000018.1 GCA_902591845.1 uncultured Pelagibacteraceae bacterium | reverse complement strand
AATATGGGTAGATATTTTCTTCGTAGAGGAAAATAAAAAAAAACAAAGTAGTTAACAATGTAAAAAAAGCTGATAATGCCTGATTAAAAGTTGCAAATGCTCCCTTGGTTTCAAATTTTTTTCTAGATAAAAAAATAGGTAAATATTTGCTTGTTCGTAAAATTATATTTTTTGAACGTGTAAAAATATCATCCCATTTATGAGAATATGAGGTATTTTTGGTAAGATAATTTTTTTTACCCTTTTTAATTATTCTATGTCCTAAGTCAAATTCTTCTCCGCCAGCACCAGAAAATGATCGCCAACCTCCAGCAGATTTTAAAAACTTTTTTTCAATTAAACAACATTCCGATCTAATAGCTGAAAATTCAATAATTTTTTTTACTTTTTCATATCCATAACAACTTTTAGCACAAACAAAATCTGTCATTGCAGCTTTATTTAAATTTATATAATTTTGAATTGGTCCAATTGATCCTGCATTTTTAAGTTTTTCATAGTCTCTAAATAAAATTAAAAAAAAATTTTTTTTTACAACTAAATCTGAGTCTATAAAAAAAAGATTATTATATTTGGCTTTTTTTGCTCCAAAATTTCTGGCAAAACCAACACCCTTATTTTTTTTTAATCTTAATTGCTTAAAATTTTTTAATTTATTTTTAAAATTAAAATCAATTTTTTTACCTCCATCATTGATAAGTAAAATTTCATATATTATTTTTTTTTTGATTGAAAAAAAATTAATACTTTTTTCTATTGAATTAATGCATTTTTTGAATTCATCGCCTGGATTAAATATTGGAATAATTATAGAAAACCTGTAAATTTTTTTCATCAAAAAACTTTTAAAGGAGTGAAGGCCAATTTTTTTTATCGTAAACAGTGCTGATCGCATTTGCACATTCAAATGTACAACTGCAATTTTGAGCAAATTTTGCAAATTCTTTTGCTTTTTTAGAATTTAATATATCTACAATATCATTAGACTTTTCTACTTTTCCAATTGTCGAAAAATCCCATAACTTTTCAACTTCACACCCTCTTACTAATCCGTCAGGGAAAATTTCTACAAATCTACTACCAGCTACACATTTTGAGTGTTTTTTATCTTTATCTAATCTCTTTAGTGTTTCTTTGTACAATTTTTCAAAAATTTTTCCGTTAAAACTCTTTCTCCAGTTCGTCGAGGATTTTTGTTGCTGTCTTTTTGATAATTTTTCATATGTATCTTTTAATCTTAATTGCACTTCATCTGGCACGTCCCTAAGTAAAATTATTTCATGAAAATCAATAGGCCACCTATCTGTTTGATCCAAAAAATTTGGTAAAAACTCTTTATTATCTTCTGTTAAAACAGAAGCTAATCTCAAGAAGAAATTTTTTTCTTTTCTATAATCTTTCATTTCCTCAACAGTTTCCAAGACTTTATCATAAGCACCTTTAAAGTTTCTTACTTTATCATGAATCATTTTTGGACCATCTAATGAAATAGATAATGTGAACTCTGTATTTGGATGTCTAGAAATTAATTCAGGGATATACTCTTTTATTCTTTTAACATAAAAACCATTCGACTTTATGCTTACCCTAGGAACCCCTGAATTATTTATTATTTCTGATATTATCTCAGTTAAATCATTTCTTACAAACGGTTCTCCACCCGTAATTGTTAAATGAAGAAGGCTTTTAGCTTTTTTAAAAACATTTCCCCAGTCTGATGGTAGTATTCTTCCACTCTTTCTTGCATCCATTGCAGCATGAATACAAAAACCGCAGTGCATATTGCATCTCCCATCTACATAAACTATTGCATAGTTAGGTACTTGATTAAATACCAAGGATTTTAAAACTCTTTGGGCAATATTATATTTGTGTTGAAAGTTCATATTAGTAGAAATTATACAACTTTATAATTATTATTTATAGATTATTTAAATAATTTCAATTTCCGGCAATGGAAATATTAATTTTCCACCTTTTTTTAGGAATTTTCGTTCTCTTTTAATAATATAATCTTTAAAGTGCCAAGGTAAAACTAAAAAATAATCAGGGTTTTTTAACTTTGCTTCTTTTTCAGAAATTATTTTAATATTGGTTCCGGGCGTATATTTATTAAATTTAAACTTATTTACCTCTGCAATATTCGATAAAAGTGTGGAATTTATTTTACAATACTGAAGTATAACATTTCCTTTAGTTGAGGCACCATACCCAAGAACTTTTTTTTTTTGTTTTTTAAGTGTTATTAATAATTGTTTAAGTAAAATTTTATGGTTTTTGCATTCCCTAAAGAATTTTTTTTGTCTATCGATTTCATTATATTTGTTAAGTTTTTCACTTTTTAAAGTCCACCTAATCAAATTTGAGCATTCTAATAATTTGGATTTCTTTTTTGAAATATCCAGCTCTATACTACCACCATTTATCTGGTTAAAAGAAAGATTTATAATTTTTAAATTAGCAGCATCAAGTAAAAATTTTAAAGATTTTAAGGAATAATACTCTAAATGTTCATGACAGATAGTGTCATAAGATCTATTTTTTATCATCATTGGCATATAACTCAATTCTATGTGCCATATACCCCTGTCGCTTAAAATAGATTCAATTTGTTTCGCAAAATCAAGAGGGTCTGGAAGATCGTAAAACATTGATATCGATGTAATTAAATCAAATTTTTTATTTTTAAAATGTTTTGGAGAAAAGAAAAAAGGCAATTTATTAATATCCTTTCTATATAAATGGCCGAATTTTTTTATTGTTGGGTCGCAACCAAATAATTTTAATCTTTTATTAAAAAATGATAAAAACGTACCATCATTACTACCAATATCTAAAACACTAGAACCTGATTTTAATCCAATTCTTTTACTCAAATTTATAGCTTTTAATTTTAAATGAGAAATCATTGATTTATTTAGTGATGACATGTAGCCATAATTTTCTCCATACATTTCATCAGCATTAAAATTTTCATTCAATTGTAATAATTTACATTTTTTACAAATTACCATTGTTAAATTACCTTTTGTAACTTGTGATTTTTTGGTAGGTGGAAAGACCCCTGTGAGAACTTGTTTGCCAAAAGAATATACTTTAAACAATTTATTTGATTTACAAGATCTACAATATTTTAATTTCATTATAATATTGCTTAAATAACATTATATAAGTGAAATTGTTATAAAATTTTGGTGGGCCGTGTTGGTTACGCTCCAACTACCCCTGCAATGTCAATGCAGTACTCTACTATTGAGCTAACGGCCCAAGATCTAGCTTTCCAAGAAACTTTTCAATTGTTTTGATCTACTTGGATGTTTTAATTTTCTAAGAGCTTTAGCTTCAATCTGTCTAATCCTTTCCCGTGTTACTGAGAATTGTAAACCAACTTCTTCAAGAGTATGGTCTGTATTCATTCCAACTCCAAACCTCATTCTCAAAACTCTTTCTTCTCTTGGCGTCAAAGTAGATAATATTTTAGTTGTTGCTTCACCCAAATTAGATTTAATTGCTTGCTCTAAAGGAGCTAATGCTTTTGTATCCTCTATAAAATCTCCAAGACTACTATCTTCCTCGTCTCCGACTGGTTTTTCTAAAGAAACTGGTTCTTTTGAAATTTTTAGAACTTTTCTTACTTTGTCTAATGGCATTCTAAGTTTTTGAGCCAACTCTTCAGGTGTCGCTTCTCTTCCAAATTCACTTAATATCAGTCTTTGAGTTCTAACAATTTTATTAATTGTTTCAATCATATGAACAGGAATACGTATCGTTCTTGCTTGATCTGCTATTGATCTTGTTATTGCTTGTCTGATCCACCATGTGGCATAAGTTGAAAATTTATATCCTCTTCTATATTCAAATTTATCGACAGCTTTCATTAAACCAATATTACCTTCTTGAATTAAATCTAAAAATTGAAGTCCTCTATTTGTATATTTTTTTGCAATTGAAATAACTAATCTTAAATTAGCTTCAACCATCTCTTTTTTCGCAATTCTTGATTCTTTTTCGCCTTTTTGAATTCTGCTTACTAGCTTTTTATAATCAGTTACTGAAATCCCTAATTTATGACTAGTTTCAACCAATCTCTCTCTTATATTCTTAAATTCATCTTTGTTTTTTGCAAAAAATTGTTTCCAAACAGTATTTGTATCTAAAAACTTTTTTAAATTAGGATTTATTTCATTACCAACATAAAATTTTATGAATTCATTTCTTTGTATTTTGTGGTCCATTGCAAGTCTTAAAAGATTTCCTTCTAGTGATATTATTTTTTTATTTTCAATATAATGTTTTTGCACTAATTCCTCTAAAACTGAAGGTGATAACTGAAGTGATTTAATATTTTCTAAAATATCGTTAACAATTTTTTCATAACCTTTTTCTTTTGAGTTTGAAAAATTTTGAGAATTTAAGACACAGTCTAATTTTTCTTTTTGATATTTTATTAATTTTGAGTACTCTTTAGTTAATGTATTAATAGTTTTTAATACTTTTGGTTTAATTTCGGTTTCCATTGCTGCTAAGGTTGGATTAAAATCATCTTCATCCTCGGAAGTGCCCTCATCTTTATCAGTTTCTCCAGAATTTTTTTGTTTAGCACTTGGTCCCGTTGTTTCATCTTCCATATAATTTGTATCTATATCTATAATTTCTCTAACTAAAATTTCATCTTTCTGTAATTGATTATTCCACTCAAAAAATTGTTGAGCAGTTATTGGACTTTGAGAAAGAGCAATTAACATTACATCTTTTCCAGCTTCTATACGTTTTGCTATTGCAATCTCTCCCTCTCTAGAAAGTAATTCAACACCACCCATTTCACGAAGATACATTCTTATAGGATCATCACTCTTCTCAATTGTTTTACCTTCCTCTTTATTGGAATTTTCTTTTTTTCTTAAAATTTTAAAATCAGATTTTTTTTCAACCAAAGAAACATTTTCATCTAGAATATGAATAAATGCCTGAGCTAAATTTTCATCAGATAAATTTCTTTTACCAAGGGACTTACTTAACTCCTCATAAGTAATGAATCCTCTATGAGTCCCACGACCCATTAATCTAGCAAATGATTTTGTAATAATTCTTTCCACAGTATTTTGAGTTTGGAAGTCTTATATAATGTCAATTATATAAAAATCCATTATTAATTTAGTCAGTTTAATTGAGATTCTGCTTTTTTTTCAGCTCTTTTAGCTCATTAAATGTAGTCTCGCTCATATCCACTGAAAACTTCGATTCTAATTCTTGAATTCTAAACTCAAGATCATAATTCATCAAATCTCTAGAAATATCATCTAACAATTCAATTATTTTCTGATCATCATTAGATTGATTTTTAATAATATGTTTGATCGGAGCAAATTTTTTTATTTTTTCAGTTAATTGATTATCTAAATTAAGATCTTGAATTGTAATATGTTCCTCAGATTTTAATTTTTCAATTACCATTTCAAATATTTTTCTATTAAACTCAGTAAATAATTTAATATTTTCAATCAAATGAATATTATCTTGCAGCAAATCTAAGTTATTTATCACCAAGTATAATAGAGAAAACTCTTTTAATTCAACTCCTGTTAAAGATTGGCTTTCTTTAAAATATTTTTTTGTACTTTCTAAAGATTTTGTTTTTTTTGAATAAAACCTTTTGTTATTTTGATTAAAATGTGGAGTTAACTCAGCAATTTTTTCTAAAAAATATTCTAAAACATATTTTTTTATAAAATCATCCTTAATTGTATTTGCAATGCTTCTAAGTTTTTTCTCAAAAATAGCCATCGATGAAGGGTTGTTTTTAGTTTGTTTCTTATAATGACTAAAAATAAATTGATGAATGGACAATTTGTTTTGCTTTGTAAAATCTACAAAATTAACTTTTCCATTTTTATTTACATAGCTATCTGGATCCTCTTTATCCGGCAAAAATAAAAATGAAATTTGTTTCTCTGGTTTTAGCTCTTTAATCGAATTCTCTGCAGCTCTAACAGCAGCTTTATATCCACTTTCATCGCCATCAAAACAAATTATTATATCATCAAAAAATTGATTTAAAGTCATAATCTGTTTGTCAGTTAATGAAGTACCAAGATTTGCTACTACATTATCAATTCCATTTTTACTGAGACCCACAACATCCATGTATCCTTCAACGAGATAAATATGATCTATTTTATTAGAAAGTTTTCTCGCTAAATCTAAATTATATAAATTTGATCCTTTTTTAAAAAAAATTGTTTCAGGTGAATTTATATATTTTGCTAAATAATCTAAATTTTCAATTATTCTTCCACCTAATGCAATTGGTTGACCTGAAATATTATTGATCGGAAATATTAAACGACCTCTAAATCTTTCTATATAAATTTTCTTTTTTTCGTCAAAATAAAATAAACCAGTTTCTAAAAGAGTTTGTTCGCCATAATCTTTTTTTAATTTTTCGAAAAAATTTGGATTTTTTTCTATATATCCTATTTTAAATTTTTTTACTTCATCTTTACCTAATGATCTATTTTTTAAGTAATTTCTAGCAATAGAATAATTTTCATTTTTTAGAAGTTCATTATGATAAAAATTAACATAATTACTAAAAATAGATTTATACTCATCCCACTTTTTTTCTCTTTCTTCATCTTCTTTTGAAAACATATATGGTTGCATTCCTGCTAATTGAGCTAAATATTTAACAGCTTCACCAAATTTTAAATTTTGAGTTTTCATCACAAAATCAAAAATGTTGCCGTGTTCTGAAGTTGCAAAACAATGATAAAATTCTTTTTCATCATTCACAGTAAATGAGGGGGTTTTTTCATTTTTGAAAGGTGATAAACCTACAAATTCTTTACCTCTTTTTTTTATGGAAACAGTTTTTGATACTACCGTTGAAACTTTCAATCTGTTTTTGATTTCATCAAGATACTCTTTTGGGTATTTCATTATTTGTTTAACAATTCTTTGATCATTGATCCTGCTTTGGAAAAATCAATTTCATCTGCATGAGTTTTTTTGAGTTCACCCATAACTTTCCCCATATCTTTTAATGAATTTGCTCCAATTTTCGAAATAACATCTGCACAAATTTTCTTAGTTTCGTGTTCACTAAGTTGCTTTGGTAAGAAACTTGTTAAAATATCATATTCATTTTGCTCAACCTCTAAAAGATCTTTTCGATTATTTTTTTTGTAAATATCGATCGATTCGGCTCTTTGTTTAACCATTTTTTTTAAAAGTTTCTTAATATCATCATCATCAGTTTCTTTTTTATTAGGACCCGATCTGTTGACAATGTCTAAATCCTTAATGGAAGATAATATTAACCTATAGGTTGATATTTTATTTTTATCTTTAGATTTTAAAGCATTTTTATATTCGTTTTCGATAGTCTGTTTTAATGACATAATTTTTAATCTACTTTAAAGAAAAAATTCTTCAAAAGAAAAATTGTTTTTTTACAATTTTATATTACATCTCTGTTGCGATAATAAAGCAATTATTGTATTAACCTTTAACTCATGAGTTGTAATTGAAGAAAAAAGTAAAAAAAACTAACTCAAAAACAAAATCACAAATCAATACAGGCGTTTTAGTTCTTGAAAATAAAAAGATATTTAAAGGAATTGGATTTGGATATCAGGGTCAAGCTACTGGTGAGGTTTGCTTTAATACATCTTTAACAGGGTATCAAGAAATTATCTCTGATCCATCATATGCAGGTCAAATTATCAACTTCACCTTTCCACATATTGGAAATGTCGGCACCAACAAAGAGGATCATGAGTCTGACAAAATATGGGCTCGAGGAGTTATAATTAACTCTGAAATAACTTCGCCCTCAAATTACAGATCCTTTATACATTTAGATGCTTGGCTTAAAAAAAATAAAATTGTCGGAATTACTGGTTTAGACACAAGAAGCCTTACAAATTTTATAAGAGATAAAGGGGCACCTAAGGGAACAATATCTTATTCAAAAAATGGAAAATTTAATATTAATAAACTAACTAATAACACAATTAAATGGAGTGGACTAAAAAATTTAGATCTTGCACAAGTAGTTTCAACTAAGAAAAATTATACTTGGAGAGGTCTTCAGACATGGAAAAAAGAGACAGGATACAAAAAGAATAATAAAAATTTATTTCATGTAGTTGCAGTTGATTATGGTATAAAAAAAAATATCTTAAGATATTTCTCCAACTTCAACTGCAAGGTTACTGTTGTTTCTTGCAAAACAAATGCAGAAAAAATACTAAGTTTGAAACCAAATGGAATTTTTTTATCTAATGGACCAGGAGACCCAGCAGCAACTGGAAAATATTCAATCACTATAATTAATGAGCTTATAAAAAATAATTTACCTATATTTGGTATTTGTTTAGGTCATCAGATTTTGGCATTAGCTTTAGGTGGCAAAACAAAAAAAATGAAGTTAGGACATAGAGGTGCAAACCATCCTGTTAAAAATTTAGTTCATGACAAAGTTGAAATTACCAGTCAAAATCATGGATTTGTAGTAGTTGAAGAAACTTTACCAAAAAAAATTGAAGTAACTCACAAATCACTTTTTGATAACACAATAGAAGGAATAAGGCTTAAAAATAAACCAATATTTTCAGTTCAGTATCATCCAGAATCTAATCCTGGACCCCAAGATAGTGTTTATTTGTTCCAAGAATTTATTAACAACATTAAAAAAAATGCCAAAAAGAAAAGACATTAAAAAAATTTTAGTCGTGGGCGCTGGTCCAATAATTATAGGACAAGCATGTGAATTTGATTATTCAGGAACGCAAGCTTGTAAAGCTCTGAAAGATGAAGGTTATAAAGTAGTTTTAATAAACTCAAATCCTGCAACCATTATGACAGATCCAGATGTTGCGGATAAAACTTACATTGAGCCAATTACACTGGGGGTACTAGAAAAAATCCTCAAAAAGGAAAAGCCAGACGCAATTCTACCAACTATGGGTGGTCAAACTGCTCTTAATCTTGCAATGGAAGCTGAGAAAAAAGGAGTTTTAAAAAAATACAAAATAGAATTAATCGGAGCGAATTCAAAGGCAATTTCTAACGCTGAAGACAGAAAGAAATTTAGAAAAAATATGATTGATATTGGTTTAGATTTACCTAAATCTGAAATCGTCAACAACAATAAACAAGCATCAAAAGTATTAAAAAAAATTGGTTTACCTGCAATTATAAGACCTGCATTTACACTTGGTGGTCTCGGTGGAGGAATAGCTAAAACTAAAAAAGATTATTTTAAGATTGTTAAAAACGGATTGCATGAGTCTCCTGTAAGCCAAGTTCTTGTTGAGGAATGTTTGGAAGGTTGGAAAGAATTTGAAATGGAAGTGGTAAGAGATAGGAAAGATAATTGTATCATAATTTGCTCTATTGAAAATATAGATCCTATGGGAATTCACACTGGTGACTCAGTCACAATTGCGCCTGCTCTCACTCTTACTGATAAAGAGTACCAGGTAATGAGAAATGCATCTATTGCGTGTTTGAGAAAAATTGGAGTTGAAACTGGAGGATCAAATGTTCAGTTTGCTATCAATCCTAAAAATGGTCGGATGGTTGTCATTGAAATGAATCCACGTGTATCAAGATCATCGGCACTTGCATCAAAAGCAACTGGATTTCCAATTGCGAAAGTGGCTGCAAAATTAGCAGTTGGTTATACTCTTGATGAACTAAAAAATGAAATAACTAAAGTTACACCTGCATCGTTTGAGCCAAGTATAGATTATGTTGTAACTAAAATTCCAAGATTTACTTTTGAAAAATTCTCAACCTCTCCTGCAACTTTAGGAACATCTATGAAATCGGTAGGTGAGGCAATGGCAATAGGAAGAAACTTTAAAGAATCTCTACAAAAGGCTTTGGTATCTCTTGAGACTGGTTTTTCAGGTTTAGACAGAATTTTTGATTTAAATAAAACACAAATTGAAAAGAAGCTTAAAGAAACTATTCCAAATAAGATATTACTAGTCGCCGAAGCAATTAGAAAAAAAATAGACTTAAAGAAAATATATAATTTATCCAAAATTGATCCTTGGTTTTTAGAACAAATTAAAGAAATTGTTGATTGCGAAAAACAGATTAAAAGCAAGGGACTTCCTAAAGATTTTGTTGAATTTAATAGAATAAAATCAATAGGGTTTTCAGATAAAAAACTTTCAGAATTAACTAAAACTTCTGAAAGCATTGTTAGAAGAAAAAGATCAGCACTTAAAATACTTCCAGTTTATAAAAAAGTAGATACTTGTGCAGCTGAATTCAAATCTTTTACACCATATATGTACTCAACTTATCAAAGAAATTTTTCAATTAACTCTGAATGTGAAGCTGATCCATCTACTAAGAAAAAAATAATTATTCTTGGAGGAGGACCAAATAGAATTGGTCAAGGAATTGAGTTTGATTATTGCTGTTGTCAGGCTAGTTTTTCATTAAAAGACGCTGGATTTGAAACAATAATGGTAAATTGTAACCCTGAAACGGTATCAACAGACTATGATACAAGTGATCGATTATACTTTGAGCCTTTAAAAGAAGAGTACGTTTTTAATGTAATTAAAAAAGAACAAGAAAAAGGAAGTCTAATAGGTGTGATAGCTCAGTTTGGTGGTCAGACGCCAATTAAACTTGCTAAATTTTTACATGACAATAAGCTTCCAATTTTAGGAACTCAATATACTTCTATAGATTTAGCAGAAGATAGGGACCGATTTAGAAATTTATTAAATAAATTAAAACTAAAACAAGCAGAAAGTGGAATTGCAAAGACATTTAATCAGGCAATAAAAATTGCAGATAAAATAGGATTGCCATTAATGGTTAGACCTTCGTATGTTTTAGGTGGAAGAGCAATGGAAATTGTTCATGAAAAAAATCAGCTTAAAAAATTTGTTGAAGAAGCGTTTAAAGCTGCAGAAGAAAATCCTATTTTGATTGATAAATTTATAGATCATGCAATGGAAGTAGATGTGGATGCCATATCAGACGGAAAACAGGTTCATGTTGCGGGTATTATGCAGCATATTGAAGAAGCTGGAATTCATTCAGGTGACTCAGCATGTAGCCTACCCCCTGTATCAATTAAACCATACCTTCTTAAAGAAATTGAAAATCAAACAAAAAAATTAGCAATAGCTTTAAATGTTAAAGGATTCATGAACATACAGTTTGCAATAAAAAAAGATGAAATTTACGTGATTGAAGTTAATCCAAGAGCTAGTCGAACTGTTCCTTTTGTATCAAAAGCAAAAGGTCTTCCTCTAGCTAAAATTGCATCAAGAGTAATGGCTGGTGAAAAATTATCTAAGTTTAATTTAAAAGATAAATCCAAAGGTATGTATGCAGTTAAAGAGGCAGTATTCCCATTTAATAAATTTCCAAATAGTGATTTATTGTTAGGACCGGAAATGAAGTCAACAGGAGAGGTTATGGGGTTTGATAAAAACTTTGGAATGGCATTTGCTAAAAGTCAGATCGCAGCAGCTAATTCATTACCAAAACAAGGATTAGCTTTTATATCTCTCAAAGATAGTCATAAAGATGAAGGAATAGACTTAGCAAAAGAACTTCATAAACTTAAGTTTACATTATGTGCAACTAGAGGAACTGCTGAATATATTCGAAAACATGGAATAAAATGTAAAATTATAAATAAAGTAAGTACAGGCTCGCCTCATATAGTAGATGTTTTAGACTCTAAAAAAATTGCATTAGTAATAAATACTGGAGGTGGAAACAGTGAACACAGATTAAGTGATGCTATAGCTTTAAGAAGAGCAACACTAAAGAATAAAGTTCCTTATTGCACTAACATGTCTACCGCACAAGCTTGTTTGGAAGCAATCAGATCATTAAAAACAAAAAAATTAGAGGTAACTTCGCTTCAGGATATAAAATAATTATATTTATTTAAAAATTTTTTTTACGAAAGTTAATAAATAAAATTGTATCAAAATAAGTAAAACTCTTAAACTCATTTTACTTTCACTATCATAACGTCTATTAAAATCTATAGTCACATCTTTAGTTTGTAAATTTTGATTTGAATTGATCAAAAGATCAGCAAGGATCTTGAATCCTTTGCCAAAAAAAAAATTTTTATTTTTATAATAGATTTCTTTCCTAAAAATAAAAAAACCACTCATTGGATCATTGGTTTTTATTTTAAAAATTCTAAAAAAATAAATAAGAATAATTGAAGCAAATCTTCTTAATTCTGACAATCCTTGATTTTTTCCTGATAGAAGTTTTCTTGATCCGATAACTATATCGAGATTATATTTTTTATAAACTTTAAACATTTTTTTTATATATTTTGGATCATGTTGTAAATCTCCATCCATAATTAAAATATTTTCAAATTTAGATCGCCTGATACCATCAAAGCAAGATTGAGTAAGATCTTGTTTTTTATTTCTAAATATTGGCCTAAAAAATTTATATTTTTTTTTAAGTGCTTTTAATTTTAACCGACTATTATCTATTGAACTATCATCTACGAAGATGATCTCATATTTTATTTTTTTTAAATTTTGAATAATTTTTTTGGTCAAGGGTAGTATGTTCTTTTCTTCATTTAAAATAGGAATTACTAAGCTTAATTTGTCTTGCATTACTTTACTTTCCAATCAGTAGGAAAAGTAACATAATTTATTTGA
>CACJCG010000017.1 GCA_902591845.1 uncultured Pelagibacteraceae bacterium | reverse complement strand
CCTTTGGAGTTTTTTTATCTCCTTCTTTTTTACTGATTGCTGAGCCTTTTTTTCCAATAGAACATTTAAATTTAAATTCATCTATCTGAAGAGTATGTTTATTTTTTACAAAAATTGTCATATTCTATTTTTTGTGAGTGTACAAAATTTAATAATATATAAGCTTACCTCATTATATGATATTCTTGAAGAACTTGATTTAGATTTAAATTTTAAGATTATTTTTGCAAATAGTGAAATTTCTTTAAATCAAAAAATAAAAAATTTGAATGATTATTTAATTATATCAAATAAAGAACATTCAGATATAAATTGTCAATTTGTTTTAGATAACAAACCAATAAACATTTTTAAATTAGTTGAAAAGATAAATATTGAATTTTTAAAACTACAATTTAACAGTCAATCAGAAGTAAAAGTTAATAATTATACTATTGATCTAAATTCAAGAGAAATTTTAAATAAAGAAACCAGGCTTAAGTTGACTGAAAAAGAAATTAATACAATTACTTATTTATCTAAATCAAATAAACCAGTTAGTATTGATGAATTACAAACAAAAGTATGGAGCTATCAATCGGACATTGAGACTCATACTGTTGAGACGCATATTTATCGATTAAGAAAAAAAATTTTAAATACATTTAATGATAATGAATTTATAATTAGTAAAAATAATGGCTACCAAATTAAATAAGAAAAACCCTATTGCTAAAGACTTATTTACTAAAAAGTACAAACCAAAAGTAGTTAAGCCAAAAAAAGGCAAAGGAAGTTTTAAAAGAAAGAAAAATTAAATTTAAAGTCTTGCTCCAATTTGCTGTATTACTTTTGATGACATCTCGGTACCTTTTTCGAGACACTCTTTTGTAGATAATTTTTTGATATATCCATGTAAAAACCCTGCAGCAAAGAGATCACCTGCACCTGTAAGATCAACAATTTTAAGATTTTTTTGTATATCACTTTCAATAACTTCATCACCATTAATTGCAATCGCACCTTTTTCCCCTCTTGTAATTATTACTAATTGATTAAGTTGTTTTGAAAAGTTTATAACTTCATAAAAATTTTTTGCTTCAATTAAAGATATAATTTCCTGTTCGTTAGCAAAAGTTATATCAAGCTTGTTTTTAACTAAGTTTAAAAAAATGAGGTTTGTGTCTATCAACACAAAATAGATCAGAGAGTGACATAGCAACTTTATTTGCATTATTAATAGCTTTATCAAATGCTTTTTTAGGTTCTCCTTCATCCCATAAATATCCCTCCAAAAATATTATCTCACTTTTTTTAATTGCATCAGAATTAACATCGTTTTCATTTATTTTTCCTGCTGTTCCTAAAAAAGTGCACATTGTTCTTTCTGAGTCTGGTGTTACTAAAATTAAACATGTTCCAGTTGGCAGTTCCTCTTTCTTTTTAGAATAAAAGTATTTTACATTTTCTTTCTTTAGTCCTTCTTCATAGCTTATCCCAAATTCATCATCAGAAACTTTACCTATAAAACCGACATCGTCGCCAAGTTGCGATAACCCAACTATGGAGTTTGCTACAGAGCCTCCAGAAACTGTTTTTTCAATCTTGAGATTTCTTAATAAGTTTTTGAATTCATTCTCGTTAAAAAATAACTTCATCGTACTTTTTGTGAGGTTATTTTGCACAATAAAATTGTCATCAACTTTACAAATGACATCGACAATAGCGTTTCCTATTCCTAAAATTTTCATATTAAGCTTTCTTGGTAATAACAGGTTTTTTTCTATTTGGGTAGCAAGTAGTGCATATTTTACAACTTAAACCATAACAATCTCTTGCCTTACAATATTCTCTACCATAAAAAATTATTTGCAAATGAAGTTTAGACCAAGTTTTTTTAGGAAATATTTTTTTTAAATCTTTTTCAGTTTGAATTACATTTTTTCCACTTGTAAGACCCCATCTTTGTGCAAGTCTATGAATATGAGTATCAACAGCAAAAGCTGGATATCCAAAACCTTGAGACATTACCACGCTTGCTGTTTTATGGCCTACACCAGGTAGTTTTTCAAGTTCTTCGAAAGTTTTAGGCACTTTACCGTTGTGCTTTTCTAAAACCTGTTTTGACATTAGGTAAATACTTTTCGCTTTAACTCTGAAAATACCAATTTTCTTAATTAATTTTTCAATTTTCTTTCTTCCTAATCTCACAAAGTGTTCTGGTTTATAGTATTTAGGATAAATATCCTTTGTTACATTATTTACGTTTACATCGGTACATTGAGCAGAAAGCAACACGGAAATTAATAGCGTGAAAGTATTTTTACTTTTTAAAGGAACAGGTGCTTTTGGATATATTTTATTTAAAGTTTTAATAATGATTTTTGCTTTTTGTTTTTCATTCATTATGAAAAATTAAGCAAATCTCTCATAGAATATAAACCTGGTTTTTTTTTCATCAACCATTTGGAAGCAGTCAAAGCTCCGTCTGAGTAAAGCGCTCTATCAAAAGCCTCATGGTTCAATGTAATTATTTCTTTTCCACTCGAGAATTTCACTTCGTGTTCACCAATAATTTCGCCTTTTCTAATTGAGTTAAAATTAATTTTTCTTCCATAAGGAAAATTTTTTTTATTCAAGAATTTTTTACCAATTAAATTATATAAATTTTTATTTTTTCCATCAGCAATTCCTTTACCAAGCATTAACGCAGTACCAGATGGATAGTCTTTTTTATGTTTATGATGTACTTCAAATATTTTATTTAAATATTCATCATTTAGTGATTTTGATGCAATTTCAGTTAAATACATTAATAAATTTACACCTAAGCTCATGTTGCCAGCTTTTAAAATAGGTATTTTTTTTGAATAATTTTTAATTTGATTTTCTTGGCTTCTAGTAAATCCGGTAGTACCAATTACTACTTTTTTCTTTAGTTTTGATGCTATTTTGAGTATCTCAAGAGTACAATTTGGCACTGTGAAGTCAATAATTACATCAGTTTTTTTAAAGGCTTTAACTGAATTTAATTCAGGTTTAATTTCACTATATTTTTTATTCACCAATCTATTTTCTGTAAGTGCAACTAATTTAAAATTTTTATTTTTTCTTGAGGATTTGATGAGTTGTTGACCCATCCTTCCCATACACCCGGAAATAGCTAAATTAATTTTTTTCATCAATAGATCAAATATAGAAGTATCACAAGAACCGAAACAATAATACCCCAAATGCTTAGATTTTTAAAAAATATTTTTTTCTTTAAGTTTGATTTTATGAAACTAGGTAAAATAAGAATTAATATTAATACTAAAGCTATAGATGGAATTATTTCCTCAGGTCCCATAATTTAATTTTTCCAAAAATCTTTTGCTTTTTGAAAAAATTTTTTAATACTAGGATTTGACTTATCGTTTTCAATTTCTCTAAATTGCTCTAATAATTCTTTTTGTTTTTTATTTAAATAAACAGGTACTTCTGTTTTTACCTGAACATACAGGTCGCCAAAATCACCTCTTCTCATGAAAGGCATTCCTTTACCTTTTAATCTAAATTGTTTACCATTTTGTGTACCATCAGGAATTTTTATTTTTGCTTTTCCACCATCAATAGTAGGAATTTCAACTGTTGTCCCTAAAGCTGCATCAGCTAAAGAAAGAGGAAACTCAAAAAATAAATTTTCGTCTGATCTTTTAAATAGGTTGTGTGAATTTACATTAATAAACAAATAAAGGTCACCCGTTGCACCTCCTCTAGTTCCTGCTTCACCTTTTCCTGCCAATCTAATTCTTGTTCCGTCATCAACACCTTTAGGAATTGTTACGGAAATTCTTTTAGATGTCTGTTTTTTACCTTGACCATTACAGTTGTTACAAGGGTTAGTAATTTCCTCACCATTTCCGTTACATTGAGGACAGGTTTGTTGGACTGTAAAGAAACCTTGATTTGATCTTATTCTACCATTTCCTCCACAATATGAGCATCTATCAGGCGAATAACCTGGTTTAGATCCATTACCTTTGCATGTTCCACATTGTTCAGATGTAGAAAATTTAATGTCTTGTTTTTTACCGTGGTAAGCTTCTTCTAAAGAAATAGATAAGTCATATCTTAAGTCAGAACCTCTATTATTTGATTTTCTACTTCTTGATCTTCCACCCCCTCCAAAATCTCCAAAAAAATCTTCAAAAATATCTGAAAAATCTGCTCCGCTAAAACCTCCGAAACCTCCTCCAGGTCTTCCTCCCCCATTTTCAAATGCAGCATGACCAAAGTTATCGTAATTTTGTTTTTTTTCTTTATCTGAAAGTATTCCGTAAGCTTCACTAGCTTCTTTGAATTTTTCCTCAGCTTTGGAGTCCCCTGGATTTTTATCAGGATGATATTTAACAGCTAGTTTTCTATATGCAGATTTTAATTCTTCAGGAGAAGCACTCTTATTAACGCCTAGGACATCGTAATAGTCTCTTTTAGCCATCAAATTACCCCAGACAATTAAATGTCAGTTTAAGCGCTTTTTTCTTTATTCTCGTCTTTTACTTCTTCGAAATCAGCATCAACAACATTCTCGTCTTTTTTACCCGTATCATCTCCACCATCATCTTTTCCAGACTCAGGTTTTGCAGTTTGTTGTGATTTATAGATTGCCTCTCCAAGCTTCATTGAAGCTTGAACCAAAGCTTCAGTTTTTTTCTTGATATCTTCAATATCTTCACTTTTTAAAGCTTCTTTTACAGCAGTAGACGCATCTTCGATTGCCTTTTTCTCTGCATCAGAAATTTTTGATCCATGCTCCTTTAAATTTTTTTCAGTAGAGTGAATTAAAGTATCTGCTTGATTTCTAACATCAACTGACTCTCTTTTTTTCTTATCAGCTTCTTTGTTAGCTTCTGCATCTTTTACCATTTTTTCAATTTCTTCATCACTTAATCCACCTGAAGCTTGAATTTGAATTTTTTGTTCTTTACCAGTTCCCTTATCTTTTGCTGAAACATTTACGATGCCGTTAGCATCAATATCAAATGTAACTTCAATTTGAGGTACTCCTCTTGGTGCTGGCGCAATACCTACTAATTCAAAGTTACCTAAAGCTTTATTGTCGGCTGCCATTTCTCTCTCACCCTGCAGAACTCTAATAGATACAGCTGGCTGATTATCTTCAGCAGTTGAAAACACCTGGCTTTTTTTAGTTGGTATTGTTGTGTTTTTATCAATCAGTTTTGTAGAAACTCCCCCAAGTGTCTCTATACCAAGAGATAATGGAGTAACATCTAATAGAAGTACATCTTTAACATCACCTTGTAATACACCTGCTTGAATAGCAGCACCCATTGCAACTACTTCATCAGGGTTCACACTTTTATTAGGATCTTTTCCAAAAAAGTTTTTTACTTCCTCCAATACTTTTGGCATTCTAGTCATACCACCAACCATAACAATTTCATCAATCTCACTTGCTGTAATTCCAGCATCTTTCAAAGCAGTTTTACATGGAGGCATTGTTCTAGCAATTAAATCCTCAACCAAAGCTTCAAGTTTTGCTCTAGTCATTTTTAAGTTTATATGTTTTGGACCAGTTTTATCAGCTGTGATAAATGGTAAATTTATATCTGTTTGTTCTGCTGACGATAATTCAATCTTAGCTTTTTCTGCGGCTTCTTTTAATCTTTGTAATGCAAGTTTGTCAGTTTTAAGATCAATTCCATTATCTTTTTTAAATTCAGAAATTAGGTAATCAACAACAGCGTTATCAAAATCTTCACCACCTAAAAAAGTATCACCATTAGTAGATTTTACCTCAAAAACACCGTCGCCTAACTCTAAGATAGAAACATCAAACGTTCCTCCACCTAAATCATAAACAGCAATTTTCTTATTTTGTTTTTTGTCTAAACCATATGCAAGTGACGCTGCAGTTGGTTCGTTGATAATTCTTAAAACTTCTAACCCAGCAATTTTTCCTGCATCTTTTGTTGCTTGTCTTTGTGCATCATTAAAGTATGCTGGTACTGTAATAACAGCTTTAGTTACAGCTTGACCTAAATATTTTTCTGCTGTCTCTTTCATTTTTTGTAAAATGAACGCAGATATTTGGGAAGGAGAATATTTTTCATTTTTTGCCTCGATCCAAGCATCTCCTTTGTCAGAATTAATTATTTTAAATGGTGCAGCCTCTACATCTTTTTTTACAGTAGGATCGTCAAAATTTCTTCCAATTAATCTTTTAACTGCAAATATTGTGTTTTCTGGATTTGTAACAGCTTGTCTTTTTGCTGGTTGTCCAATTAATTTTTCGTTTTCATCTGTAAATGCTACAACTGATGGAGTAGTTCTTGCTCCCTCAGCATTCTCTAAAACCTTAGCTTGTGTTCCTTCCATAATAGCAACACATGAATTTGTTGTTCCTAGATCTATTCCAATAATCTTGCTCATAATATTAATTTCTCTCTTTCGACATATAGGGTTTAAATGTGAAACTACAAGTTGATCTCATAATTATTTATTTTCTGGATTTTCCTGATTTTCCTCAGTTTTTTCCTCACTAATTGTAACTTTTTTTGACACTCCTACTAATGAGGGTCTAAGTAATCTGTCTTTTATAGTAAAGCCCTTTTGAATTTCCTGGATTATTGTTCCAGGTTCTTTAGAGTCATCTTCTATTTCCATCATTGCTTGATGAAAGTTTGGATCTAGTTTCTTGTTAAGGCTATCAATTGGTTTAATGTTATTTTTTTCGAATATTGAGATTAGATCTTTTTTAATTATGTCTAAATGTTCTAGCGTTTTTTTTAATGCTTCAGTTTCTTTTAACTTATCGTCATTTTCAAGAACGTGCTTTGATCGATCCAAGTTATCAATCAAATTTAATGCTTCTTTAGCAAAACTATAACCACCGTATTCAAAAGCTTCCTCTTTTTCTTTTTCAAACCTTCTTCTTTGATTTTCCATTTCAGCAAAAGTTCTTGCTACTTTATCTTCGAGTTCAGCAATTTTTTCTTCTAGAGTAGGTTCTTTGATCTCTTCTTTAGGTTCCTGGTCTGTTTTTTGTTTATTTTCTTCGACTAAGTCTTCTTTTGGTTTCTCAGTTTCTATTACTGTATCTTGGTTTTGTTCAGCAGAAGTGCTATTTTGGTTTTCCTCTTTTTCCATAGTCTCTTATATGGTAAGGATTTTAGTAATTTCTAGATGTCTAAACAAAAAATTAATAAATTGCTTATTGGTACTAATAACAAGGGTAAATTGCGCGAAATTAAGAGCTTGTTGCCAAAAAGTATTAAAATTCATTCTACATCAGAATTTAATCTCAAGAGTCCAGTTGAAAATGGAAAGACATTTAAAGAAAATTCATTAATCAAATCTAAATATTTTTCAAAAAAAACAGGATTAATATGTTTGGCTGATGACTCAGGTTTAGAGATAGATTTTTTAGGTAAAAGTCCTGGAATTTACTCTGCAAGGTGGGGTGGGAAGTATGGAGATTTTGGCAAAGCTATAAGAAGAGTCTATAGAGAGCTAAATAAAAAAGATAGAAATTGGAAAAATAAAAAAATAAAAGCAAGATTTATTTGTGCACTTTCTATCTCATATATAAATAAAAAAATTGCCTGTGTTTTAGGAAAAGTTGAGGGTCATATTTCAGATGAACCAAAAGGAAAAAATGGATTTGGCTATGATCCAATATTTGTTCCTTTAAAAAAAAGAAAAACTTTTGGAGAAATGAAACTATCTAAAAAATATAAGATGGATCATAGGTACCAAGCCTTTAAAAAAATTAAAAAATTTCTGTAAGTTTTTTATCTTCAATTTTATAAAAATTAAGTCTATGATTAATTTTATTATTTTTAATATCAAAAATTCCTATTTTTCCTTTGAATGAATTCTTTCTCTTAAAAATTTTATTTAAGTTTTCTACCTTTGAGTTCAGTGATAAATAATAAACTAAGCCAACAAGATCATAACTTAATAAAGACAAATGGGTGGGGTCTTCATTAAATGCGTTAAAGTATTTTATTTTGTAATTGTCAAAATTTTCTTTGTTTATTGATGGATAGTATAAAGGTTGAATGTCAGTTTCGTTTAATAAACTTTCATCAAACCATTGATTTAAAGTTATAAAATATTTATTTTTAGGAAGTACGTCAGTATATAAAAGTGATGTAGACACACTTTTTAGACTTTCATCAAAATCTGCAATTACGACAGCATCAAAATTTAAACCGCCTAATGTGTATCTTTTTTCTAACCTTTTTATTTTTTTTTCCTTATTTGTTTCATTCGAATTTTTTATTCTTTTTATTTCATCTTCTAAATTTTGTTTTCTCGTTTTATAATTTGTAATTTCTTCTATTTGTTTCGTAAGTTTTGTAGGTTCAGTATTATATTCATAATCTTTATAAATTTTAATTTTCGAATTTTTCATTCCTTTTTTAACTTCAAACTCGTAATCTTGAATTGGTGTTAAAAAAATAGTTCTTTTTATCTCATTAGTTTCTAAAAATTTTTTTATCGTATTAAATTGTGACGTAGAATTAATTCCGGCAGAAATTACATTTTTTGGAAGATCTAGAGTTTTATTGGTTAATGATAAAAATGTTAAATCTTTCATTTCATCTAAATAAGTCAAACTTTCATAGAACACAGGGCCAATAACAATTTTTATCCCCATTTCACTTAATTCAAATGCAGACTTTAATGATTTGTTAGCTTTAGTTGCAGTATCTTTTGGAAATATTTCTATTAAATCATTATCAATATCTTTGACGGCTAATCCAACTGCTTTAATGATTGATTTTCCAATTTGTTTATTATCTCCGGTCATAGGTACTAATAGTCCTATTTTTATTTTTTCTTGAGCATTAACAGCTTGAAAAAATAGAAAATAGAAACTTACAAAAATAAAATAAATAATTTTAATTAATTTGGTCATTTTGATGTTAGTATAATATTTTTTAAGCTAAATTATGATCATAAAACCACAATTTAAATTAAAAGAATACGAAAATGGTCTCTATTTAGTATCAACTCCACTAGGAAATCTAAAAGATATAACTTTAAGAGCAATAGAAGTATTAGAAAAATCTGATTATATTTTATGCGAAGATACCCGGGTTTCAAAAAGTCTCTTAGATAAATATCAAATAAAATCAAAGTTAATTTCAAATCATAAATTTAATGAGAAAAAAAATGTATTAAAAATTATTGAATATCTTAAATCTGGAAAAATAATTTCTTTAATATCTGATGCTGGTACACCTGGTATTTCTGATCCAGGTTCAATATTGGTAAATGAGTGTGTTAACAACAAGATAAGAATTTTTCCAATTCCTGGGCCTTCAGCAATTGCAGCTGCAGTTTCAATAAGTGGATTTTCTGATAAATTTATTTTTTGTGGTTTTTTTCCAGATAAAAAACGGCATTTATCAAGTGAATTAAAAAAGTTCTCTGAATTTGAAAATTCTTTAGTATTTTTTATTTCACCTAAAAAAATTAATAAAATCATACCTGAAATTAAAAGTAATTTTACTGGAAGAAAGATAGTTTTTTGTAGAGAAATAACTAAAATTTACGAAGAATTTATCAGAAAAAATGTAGATGAATTACAGTTATTTGAAAAAGAACCAAAAGGTGAGTTTACAGTAGTTATTTCTGAAAAAAAAATGAATAAAAATATATCTAAAAAATTGACTGAATCAGATATGAATATAATTAAAAAAATGATTAATAAATTGTCTATTAGAGAAATTACAGATATTTTAAGACAAAGTGCTAATGTTCCAAAAAAAGAAATATATAATTATTGTTTAGAATTAAAAAATGAAAAGTAAATTATTAATATTAATCTTATTAAGTTTTTTTTTAACTAGTTGCGTCGGTGTTGGGTCCAAAGGTCTTTTTGGGACCGGTGTTTCTGTTGCCTTAGATCCTAGAACAGTTGGCACACAAATAGATGATTCAATTATGCAAAAAACAATCAGTGCTAAGATTTTAGCCAGAGATAAAAAATATCTTATTTCAGTAAAAACTAAAGTTTTAGATGGAAGAATTTTTATAACTGGGAAAGTAGAAAATCCAGAGGAAAAATTGTTAATCACAAAATTAGCATGGGAAACAAAAGGTGCTAGATCTGTTAGAAACGATATTAAAATCAAAGAAGAATTTAATTTTCAACAGTCTGCAAAAGATGTTTTGATAACCTCTCAACTTCGAACAGCTTTAATTGTTAATAAAAATATTAAAGCTACAAATTATCAAATAGATACTTACAAAAAGAAAATTTATATTTATGGTATTGCTTTAACTTCTGAAGAAAAAGATTTAGTAATAAGTGAGGCTAAAGAAATACTTGACGTTGAGGATGTGATTGCAAGTATTATTCTTGTTGAGGATTTAAGAATACAAAGAGAATAATTATTTTTAATAATCAATAACTTCAGATGAATAAGCTGCGATTGATGCTAAATTAATTATTTCAGACGTAGAGGTTCTAAGAGGTGCAATTTCTATTGGAAGGCCAAGTCCTATAAGCAAAGGACCAATAACTTTTGTGTCACCAAAAGTTTTCATTAACTTGTATGATATTGCTGCACTATGTTGTCCAGGCATTATTAAAATATTTGCCTTACCAACAATTTTCGCAAAAGGGTAAAGTTCCTCGTATTCCGAATTAAGAGCAACATCTGGCTGCATATCCCCATCAAATTCAAAATCTACTTTTTTTTCTTTGAGTATTTCAACTGCATTACGAATATGTTTTGTTCTGCTAGTAAGAGGTTGTCCAAATGTAGAGTGAGATACAAAAGCAACTTTTGGATCAAATCCAAAAAGCCTTACTACTCTTGCGGTGGATATTGCTATTTCAGCCATTTGTTCAGATGTTGGGTATTCATGAACGCTTGTATCGCCGATAAAAATAGTTCTTCCTTTATGAACTATCATGTTTAATCCAAACATAATTTCCCCTTTTCTTACATCTACAACTTGCTTAATTTTTTCTAAAGAAGCTCCAAATCTTCTAGTGTTTCCAGTAACTGCTCCGTCAGCATCACCACATGCAACCATGCTTGTAGCCCATACTACTCTGTCGTTTCTAATCATTCTATCACAATCTCTCTCTAATAACCCTTGTTCTCTTTGTAATTTTTTAAACAAATGCTTTACGTATTTTTTTCTTTTTTCTTCATCTTTCGAGTTGACAATTTCAATATCAAAATTTCCACTGTAACCAATTTTTTTTATTTGCTCTTTAATTCTACTTTCTTTTCCAACTAAAATTGGAATACCTAGTTTTGAGTTTTTGAATGCTATTGCTGCTTTTAAATTATTTTCATCTTCACCATCTGCGAACACAATTCTTTTCTGATTTTTTTTAATAAAGGAATTTATACCCTGCATTATGGTTACTGTTGGGTCTAGTCTTTGTTTTAGTTGATCTTTATAAACTTCAAAATTATCTATATTTTTTCTAGCTGCTCCACTATCTATAGCTGCTTTTGCTACAGCCGCTGGTATTACACTAATCAATCTTGGATCAAATGTAGATGGAATAATGTAATCTTTACCATAATGAGGTCTTTCACCACCCATGGCTGCTACAACTTCGTCAGGAACATCTTCTCTTGCCAACTTAGCTATTGCATTAGCTGCAGCAACTTTCATTTCTTCATTTATTGTTTTGGATCTAACATCTAAAGCTCCTCTAAAGATATAAGGAAATCCAATTAAATTGTTTACTTGATTGGGGTAATCTGATCTCCCTGTTGCAATAATTGCATCATTTCTAACCTCATTAATTTCCTCTGGGGTAATTTCTGGATCAGGATTAGCACAAGCAAATATAATTGGATTTTTTGCCATAGATTTAACCATCTCTTTTTTTAAAACACCTTTTGCAGATAATCCTAAAAAAACATCTGCACCCTTAATGGCATCTGCTAAAGTTCTATGTTTAGTCTTTATCGCATATCTGGATTTCCATTGATCAATTCCCTCAGTTCTTCCTTCATAAATAACGCCCTTTCTGTCTAGCATTATTATATTTTCAGATTTTACTCCTGATTTTTTAAATAACTCAGTACAAGCTTGTGCTGAAGCTCCAGCACCATTAACTACAACTTTAATTTTTTTTATTGATTTACCACAAATATCTAAGGCATTAATTAATGCTGCGGTAGTTATAATTGCTGTTCCATGTTGATCATCATGAAAAACTGGAATGTCCAAAATTTCTTTTAATTTCTGTTCTATTATAAAACAATCCGGGGCCGCTATGTCTTCTAAATTTATTCCACCAAAGCTAGGTGCAAAATTTCTAATTGAATTTATAATTTCGTCTGAATCTTTACAATCAATCTCTAAATCAATCGAATCGATATCTGCAAATCTTTTAAATAATACGGCCTTTCCTTCCATTACAGGCTTTGATGCAAGAGCACCTAAATTTCCCATACCTAATATTGCCGAACCATTACTTATTACAGCAACAAGGTTTCCTTTACTTGTATAATCATAAGCTGCTTCTGGGTTTTCACTTATCTTTTTTACAGGAGCAGCAACTCCTGGAGAATATGCTAAAGCGAGATCACGCTTAGTTGTCATATTTTTTGAGGAAATAATCTCAATCTTGCCTGGTTTTTTGTCTTTATGAAAATCTAAAGCTTCTTTATCTGTGTAATGATCAATTTTTGTTTTTTTCATTTCTGATAACAATAAGTGTACAATTGGGGTAAAATTAAGACTAATATGATTTATGAACTTACTTAAGTCAACAGGCACATTTGGTTTTTATACTATAATAAGTAGGCTGCTTGGTTATTTAAGAGATATTTTAATAGCAATTTTTCTAGGAACAGGGATGTTGGCTGATGCTTTTTTTGTAGCATTTAGAATTCCAAATACCTTCAGAAGATTGTTTGCCGAAGGTACCTTTAATGCAGCATTCGTTCCAAGTTATTCATCAGAAATTAATAAGGGAAAAAA
>CACJCG010000016.1 GCA_902591845.1 uncultured Pelagibacteraceae bacterium | reverse complement strand
GTAAATATTGATGCTCTTAATCCCCCATAAAGAGTGTAACTTAAGGTAGCTACCAAGACTATTAATGCTGTAATCCACAATTTTGTTCCAGATATATAATTAATTAATACAGCAACTGCCGTTACTTCTGCACAAAGAAAAATGAACATATAAAAGATTGTCATTAACAAAATTAACTTAAATAGACTTTTGCCAAATTTCTTTCTCATAAACTCAACTAAAGAAGATCCTTTTGGAAACTCATTTCTAATTTTTTTTCCAAAATAAATTAAGAAAATCATTGGAAAAGCTGTGCCTAATGCATAACCAATAACAGCACCTACTCCACCCCACGTAGCGGCCGCAACTGGTCCAAATAAAATCCAAGCTCCTAAAGCTGAAGCTACAAGACTTGTTGTAAGTGAAAATAAACCAATGTTTCTATTTGCAGTTAAATAATTATTAATTCCTCCAAATTTTTTAGAATGAAAAATTCCTAAAAAAGCAAATATTAAACTAATTGTGGTTACTAATATTAATGATGTTGATTGAGTTAAAAAATATGTTTTATCCATTTTATCCCTTTCTGAATTACCGGACAGGTTCCTAGGGTATGATCTCAGTCTGTTAAGACACCCCTATAAATAATCTCTATATCATATTAATCGATATAGCTAGTTATTTAAATTTATTTATTAAATTATTTTTGGCTCTTATGATTCATTATTTCAATCATACATTGAGTAGCATACTCTCTCCATTCAGATGAAGTTTTATTTTTTAAGCTATTCAGATGATTTCTATTACTTTGAATATCATCTTTGTGCTTAATGTAATCAGCTCCATTTAAATTTGACTCCATACTAGACAAATTAGTTTCCATTGCTTTTATCCATTCTTTTCCAAGCTCAACACATTTTTGATCATTTTTTTCATCACAAATTTGCTTAAAAAAATTAAAGATAACATCATCAGTATTAACTGAAGTATTCATTAATTATTGTTTACAAGTACCTATTGACTCTGGACCACAAGTTTGACCATTTGTCCACGTAGCTCCGGTTAAATTAGCTCCATCAAAATTAGCATTGGTAATGTTAGATGATGTAAAGTTAGCTTCCATTAAATTAGAATTTTGAAAATTAGCTTCGATTAATGTTGCGCCCATAAAATCAACTCTAGTTAAGTTAGCTCCAGTAAAATTAGTTTTTTCAAAATTTGCACCTATGGAAACAGATTCATAAAGATTAGCTCTTACAAATGTAGATTCTGGAAAAGTTCCAAATGATAGATTTGAAGTCATCATAATACTTTTATCAAAATTTACTTGAATAAAACTCGCAAATGAAAGATTTGAATTTGGAAGATAACTACCTTGTAAATCTTGAGAGTCAGAAAATCTGCAATTAGAATAATCAACTCCTTCTGTTAAAGGATCATCACATGCAGCATTTGAATTTGAAATAAATAATAAGCTAAGTAATATAAGTAAGAAAATTTTTTTCATATCTAAAGTTAACAAATAAAATATGTCAAAACAATGAATGATTGAAATATTTAGACTTTTACTTTTTTACCGGTTTTTGCACTTTTCGTTATTGCTGCAAAAATTTTAAGAGAAATTAAACCATCATTTCCATTTACTTTAGGCTTAACTTTTTTTGAAACTACATTAGCAAAATGATCAATTTGATTTACCAATGTACTGTCATCGTTTTTATTTTTATCTTCATTAACAAATATCTTATTCCACCAACTTCTCTCTTTTTTATAAAACCAATATTTAAGGTTAGGAAACTGCAAAGAACCTTTGGTACCTCCGATCATATATGCAGATTGATTAGTAATTGGATAAGCAGGATTTTCTCCTGCTGTTAATTCATAACTCCATGGTGCAACAATTGTATCTGACAAATTTAGTGTACAAAGCACTCCTGAATTAAAGATCAAGCTTATTGTGGCAGTGTCCTCTACTTTAAATTTTCTAGTTTTGTTTGTTGTAAATGCTTGAACATATTTTATTGAACCCAATAAATAACAAATCATATCTATGTCATGAACTAAATTAATGCCTAAAGGCCCACCACCTTTACTAACTCTCCATTTTTCTTTGTAATAAGCTTTGTGTTTATAGAGCCAACATAAAACGTTTGCAGAAACAATATTGCCCAATTTACCTTTGTTTATAATATCTTTTACTTTAGAAACTATTGAATTGTGTCTACGATGATACCCAATCAATAATGGAGTTTTATTCTTATTGGCACTACTAATAATTTTTTTTGCAGATTGAATATTGTCTGAAATAGGTTTTTCTAACAAAACAGGTATTTTTTTTTTTAAAAAACTTAAAGTATGTTTTTCGTGCAATTGATTAGGTGTAGCAACTATAACAGCATCCAGTTTTTTTGAATTTAAAAGCTCTGACACATTTGAATGTAATGGAATTTTATATTGTTTTGATAAATTTTTAGCATTATTACTGATATCTACTATTGAATGTAAATTTGCTTTCTTTGATTTTTGAATAGCTTTAATGTGTTGTAAGCCCATTAATCCCGTTCCAATTATTGAAATATTAATTTTTTTACTCATAAATTAATTTATTTTTATTTTTGTAAAGCATGTATACCTTTTATTAGGTTTAATTAAAGTGCTTGGAAATTTTTTTTTATTTGGAGCGTCAGGAAAATATTGCGTTTCCAAACAAATGCCATGGTATGGAAATAATTTTTTTTTGTAATTCAGATTTTGTGCTGAATAAAGTTGAACACCTGGTAAATTTGAAAAAAAATCAACTCGAATATTAGTGTTATTATTTTTTAAAGTTCCAACTAAATTTCTAATATTTTTTTTTATAACAAATGTAGTGTCAAAACCTTTAAATTTAATATTAAGCTTTTTATTTTTAAAATATTCTAATTTTTTACCAATATTCTCAAAATGAAAAAAATCATAAATAGATTTTTTTACATTTTTGTATCTACCAGTAGGAATTAATTTTTTATTTACTTGAAGATATTTAGATGAGTTTATTCTTAACTCATGATTATAAATCATTTTTTTTTTATTTTTTTCTAAATTCCAATAACTATGATTAGTTAAATTAACATGAGTGCTTTTATTAGATTTATATTCATACTTAATAATCAGGAATTTATTTTTTAATTGATAAGTGCAATTGACAACTAAATTTCCAGGAAATCCCTGATCATTATCTGCTGAATGAAGTTGGTATACTATTTTATTTTTTGTTTGACTTAATTTTTTCCATGGAAGGATAGAAAAACCAACCTTACCACCATGAAGTATGTTTTTTCCTTCATTTGCATTTAAAATAAATTTTTTATTACCTATTTTAAATTTTGAATTGGAAATTCTACCTGCATATCTTCCACAAGTTGATCCTACATTTGAATGTTTATATCGATAGTTTTCTTTTGATCCTAAATTAAGAATTAAATTTATTTTCTTTTTTTTGTGAAAAACCTCAAAAAGACTAGCACCATAATTAAGAGCATGAACTCTTAAAAATTTATTTTGAATTATAGAACTTTCAACTTTCACCTAGATCAAGTTATACCACCATCGACGATAAAGCTTTGTTTTGTACATCCAGATGATTGATCTGATGCTAAAAACATTACCATTTGAGCAACATCATTAGGTTTTAATTGTCTTTTTAAAGCCTGACTGTCTAAAATAAGCTTTTTGTACTTGGGGGTTAGCCAATGTTTTATTTGTCTTTCAGTAGCTATAGATCCAGGTACTACTGAGTTAGTTCTGATATTATATTTTCCATATTCTTGTGCAAAAGATCTAGTTAAACCTACTACTGCAGATTTTGCAGTTTCATAAACAACTTTATCTCCCTCACCTAACATCCACGAAACTGAACTTAAATTTACAATCGATCCAGCTTTCATTTTTTTCATAGATTTGACTACAGCTTTAGCTGCAAAAAAATAATGCTTTAAGTTAATTGCCATTCTATTTTCCCAATATTTTTCATCTACTTGATCTGTTGAATGTCTATCATCATTGGCTGCATTATTTACTAAAGCATGTATAGGGCCTTTTTTTGTAATAATATTTTTAATTGTTTTTTCTAATTTATTGATATCTAGCAAGTTACATTCAATGAATGTTGGTGATCTAAATTTATTTTTTTTAATTTTGTTTAAAAGTTTTTTTGTCTCTTTTAAATCAATATCTACAAAATAAACTTCACTTCCTTGTTCACAAAAATGTTCAACTATTGAACCACCTATACCTGAACCACCGCCAGTAATAAATACTCTTTTATTTTTTAAATCAGAATATTTAACCTTCATCTTATATTCTCTCCTCAGTTTGAGCATCAAATAAAGATGTTTGAGTTAAATCAAAAAATAATTTTGTTTCTCTTGCTAATTGAATTTTAATTGTTGAAGGGAATTTAGCTAAAATTTCTTGATTAGAATAATCAAAAGTCATTATCTGTTCATGACCAATATACTCACTTAAATCTGCTCTTAAATTTATTTCAAAATCGCTTTCATTAGATTTTTTAAAGTAAATATGCTCTGGTCTTATACCAAAGAAAACTTCTTTATTATTTAAATTAGATTTATTTTTAAATTCATAATCTTTAATTGGAATTTCAATATTAGAACTACTTGCTGTAAAAGATATTTCACCTGAAGTTTCTTTTAAAGTTCCCTTAATTAAATTCATAGATGGTGATCCAATAAAGTCAGCTACAAATGTATTACTTGGTTTATTGTAAATATTTTCAGGTGTATCATTTTGTTGAATAACACCATGGTTCATAATCGCAATTCTTGTTCCTAAACTCATTGCTTCAGTTTGATCATGAGTTACATAAACAACTGTTGTTTTCAATTGTTGGTGAAGTTTTTTGATCTCTCTTCTCATCTCAACCCTTAACTTTGCATCCAAGTTAGATAAAGGTTCGTCAAATAAAAATATTCTTGGTTCTCTTACAAGAGCTCTACCAATTGCAACACGTTGTCTTTGACCGCCAGATAATTGTGAAGGTTTTCTCTCTAATAATTGATCAACTTGTAAAAATTTAGATACTTTTTCTAATTGTTCCTCTATTTTTTCCTTAGATGTTTTTGCCTGTTTAAGACCAAAGATCATGTTCTCTCTAACATTCATTGATGGATATAAAGCGTAAGATTGAAAAACCATCGCTATATTACGGTCTTTTGGCTCAACTTTGCTTACATTGTAATCATCAATAAAAACATTTCCTTCATTAATAGTCTCTAAACCAGCGATGATATTAAGTAATGTTGATTTTCCACAACCAGATGGTCCTAATAGAACCAAAAAATTACCTTCATTTATCTCTAGGTTAATTTTTCTTAAAACCTCAGTTGATCCAAAGTTTTTTGATAATTCTTCAATTTTTAACGTTTTCATTGTTATCCTTTCACTGCTCCTGAAGTTAATCCTCTAATAAAATATTTACCTGCTAATACATAAACAATAAGTGTTGGAATTCCTGCTATAATAGCTGAAGCCATATCAACATTATATTCTTTGACACTTGTGCTTGATAAAACCATATTGTTTAAAGCTACTTGTATAGGTGCTGCTTCACCAAAAGAGAAAGTTGATCCAAATAAAAAATCATTCCATATTTGTGTGAATTGCCAAATTACTGTTACAACAATTATCGGTGCAGATATTGGAAGTAAAATTTTAAAAAATATTTTAAAAAACCCAGCACCGTCTATTCTAGCAGCTTTAACTAATTCTGTTGGTACAGAAACATAATAATTTCTAAAAAATAATGTAGTAAAAGGTATTCCATAAACTGTATGGACTAAAACTAATCCAACTACTGAATTTGATATTCCTAACACTCCAAGAGTTCTAGCCATTGGTAACAATATTGCTTGAAAAGGTATAAAACACCCAAATAATAAAAAAAGAAAAACCCACTGATCTCCTTTAAATCTCCATTTAGTTAAAACATAACCTGTCATCGCTCCAATGAACGTTGAAAAAAATACTGCTGGTACAACCATCTTGATTGAATTCCAAAAATATGGTCTCAAAAAAGTATCACCAGCTCCATAACCTCGACCTCCCCATGCTACAGCCCAAGATTCCAAATTTAAACCACTTGGCCAACTTAAAAGTGTTCCTTGTCGAATCTCTTCCATTGTTTTTAAAGAAGTAACAACCATAACGTAAAGTGGAAAAATAAAATAAGAAGCAAAAAGAATTAAAATAAAATATAAAAACCATCTCAAAAACATATTTGTATATTTAGATTTTTGTTCTAACTGCTGATAAGAAGATGATTTTAAACTATCTTGCATTTTCCCTCCTTAACTCTGAATATAAATATGGGATAATTACAGCTGCTACAGCCATAAACATCATCATTGCACTCGCTGCAGATAAACCAACCTGACTTTTATGAAATGCGGTTTGTGTCATATATAAAGCAGGCATAGTTGTTGATATACCTGGACCTCCCTGTGTAAGTGCTACGATGAGATCATAACTTTTTATAGATATATGAACTAAAATTACAAAACTTGTAAAAAATACAGGTCTCATCATTGGAAGTAAAATCTTCCAGTAAACAGTAAATAAACTTGCGCCATCTATTTTTGCGGCTTTAACAATTTCATCTTCGACTGACCTTAATCCAGCTAAAAATAGCGCCATTACAAACCCTGCAGATTGCCAAACACCCGCAATAACTATGGTATAAATGGCCATTTCCCTATCAACCAACCAATCAAAGGTAAAATTCTCAAAACCCCAATCTCTAAACATTTTTTGAATACCTAAAGTTGGATTTAATATCCATTTCCATGCAGTTCCTGTCACAATAAATGATAGTGCCATTGGGTATAAATATATTGTTCTCAAAATACCCTCTGCTCTAATTTTTTGATCTAAAAAGATTGCAAGAATTATTCCTATCACGACACAAAAAATTAAAAACAATGCTGTAAAAATAAGCAAGTTGTCCACTGCAATAAGCCATTTTCTAGAACCCCAAAGTTTAACATATTGACCTACTCCCCATAATTCATACTTTGGTAAAATTTTGGAATTTGTAAAAGATATATATAAAGTCCATAGTACAAAACCATAAACAAACCAACCAATCAAACCAACAGCTGGGGCCATTACAATTTTAGGTAAATTTTTTTCTAACCACTTGAACATTATAAATATTTTTTATTTTAATTAAAAAAAAAGGCCACCTAGTTTTTAGGTGGCCTTAATTTTGATATTTTTACATATTATCTAAAACTGAATCAGCTAAAGCATTTGCTGCATCTACCGAAGACATGTCAGAATTAAAGTGTTCTGTAATCACATCTTGTAAAGCAGCTTTCATAGTATTACCTTGAGCCATACCATGAGCAAAACTTGGAACTAATCCACCTTTTGCACCAGCAGTTTTAATATCTGCGTTAGATGTTTTTGCACATTTGTCAAATTCATCCATTGATACGTCTAAACGAGCCGGGATAGAACCCTTGTATAGGTTGAAAACTTTTTGGAAGTTTTTACCCATCATAAGCTTAGCTAATAACTTTTGGCCAGCTTGTTTATCTGGATCGTCAGATTTGTAAAAGATAAAACTATCTACGTTATATAAGTATCCATTGTTTGAAGGTGTAGCAGCACAGTAATAATCAACGCCTGGAACTTTTCCAGCAGCTGTAAATTCACCTTTCGCCCAGTCACCCATAATTTGAAAACCAGCTTTTCCTTCAATAACCATACCAGTAGCAACGTTCCAGTCTCTTCCTGGACTACCTTCATCAGTGTAACTTTGAAGTTTTCTCATTTGGTCAAATACTTTAACTGTTGTTTCACTTCTTAAACAACTTTCTTTAAGATCTACGTAACAGTTTTTGTAGTAGTTATTTCCTCCAATACCCATAGCAACTGCTTCAAATACTGTAGCATCTTGCCAAGCTTGTCCTCCATGTGCAAATGGAATTATACCAGCAGCTTGTAATTTTTCAGCAGCAGCATTTAACTCATCCCAACTAGTTGGAACTGAAATACCATTTGCATCAAATACAGCTTTGTTTGCCCACATCCAGTCAATTCTGTGAATGTTTACTGGAGCAGCACAATAAGGTCCGCTATTATTTTCACACTTGTGAATAGCCGCAATCATTGGATCTAATAAATTATCCCAACCTTCTGATTTAGCAACTTCATCTATGTTATATGGAGCTACAACACCTTCTTGGTCATACTCTTGAATTGTAGGACCTTTAATTTGAGATGCTGATGGAGGATCTCCAGCAACAATTCTTGCTTTTAGTGCAACGTTAGCAGCGTCTCCACCACCACCTGTTACAGGCATGTCCATCCATTCACCACCGTTTGCAGCGAAATCATCTTTTAAAACTTTAAGTGCAGCAGCTTCACCACCTGAAGTCCACCAGTGCAAAACTTCAATCTTTGGTCCTGCTATTGATGAAGTAGATGTGAACGCTAATGTAATTAAAGCGATTATCAGTTTTTTCATATCTTCTCTTCCTCTTTTATTTAGTTAACTATTTTTTATAAAAGAAACTATAAGTAGAATGATTATCAATTGATAACTAAAAAAATTGTATTCAACTTTTAATTGAATTTATTATTTTCGCTTAATTTTATTTGTTTTTTTAATTTAAAAAAAAAAGTTTTTTTTTAAATTCAATCACAAGTTGAAGTTCTAATATGTCACGCTTCTTCCGAGTCTTGCTGCACCTCGAACACCACTAGCGTCTCCATATTTAGGTTTTAAAAAAACACCTTCATATTCTCTTCCAATAACAAATTTTCTAACCAATGAATCTATTTCATGTAAAAAATCAATTTCGTTTGAAACTCCTCCTCCAAATATAAAAGCATCAGGATCTAAAATATTTATGATGCTTGAAAGAGACATTGCTAAATTTACTTTAAAATCATCTATAAATCTTTCAGCATCTAAATCATGTTTTCTATTTAATTCAAAAATTTCATTTGTTTTTAAATTTTTTCCATAAAGTTTCTTAAATCTTTTTGCTAAACTTAAACCAGATAAAAAACTTTCAATCTCTGCTTCCCTTGCATTACTTGAGTCAAAATTTTCTTTCTTAGCTGCAAAATATGGTATTTGGTTGTGTCCCCATTCCCCTGCTACTCCATTCGAGCCAGTAATAATTTTTTTGTCTATTACTAAACCACCTCCAACTCCTGAACCTAATATAATTCCATAAACGATTTTATAATGTGTACCAGCTCCATCTATTGCTTCAGATAAAGCAAAACAATTTGCATCATTTTCACAAAACACTTCTTTTCCAAGAGCTTTACGTAGGTCATTTTGAAACGGTTTTTTTTCTAACCAAGTTATATTTGGAGCATTTTTTACTAATCCAGTTTGAGGAGAATGAACTCCTGGATGACAAACACCAATTGGAAGTTCTTGTTTAAACTCTTGTTCTAATTTTCTATGGATATCTCTTATGGCAGTTATAATTTGTGTATACTCCCTCGGACACGATATTCTTGATCTGTATTTTTCATTCCCATTCTCTTCAAGTACAACACTCTCAATTTTAGTTGCACCTACATCAATACCTACTTGCATAACTAATATGTAGCTCTTCCACCACTTAAATCAAAAACTGCAGCTGTTGAAAATGAATTTTCTTCACTAGCTAACCAAGTAACTAATGATGCTAATTCTTCAACTTTAGCAAATTTGTTTCTAGGAATTTTTGATAGCATATAATTTATATGTTCATCTGTCATTTGATCAAAAATTCTTGTTTTGGCTGCTGCTGGTGTTACACAGTTTACAGCTATATTATTTTGTGCCAATTCTTTGCCTAAAGATTTTGTTAAACCTATAACGCCTGCCTTAGAAGTGCTATATGCACTTGCGTTTGGATTCCCTTCTTTTCCTGCAATAGATGCTATGTTTACTATTCTTCCGTAGTCATTTTTTAGCATGAAAGGAACAACCGCTTTACAACAATAAAAAACTGAATTTAAATTTAAATTCATCACTTTTTTCCATTCATCTAATGGATATTCAGCTACTGTGGTATTCATACCTGCAATACCTGCGTTGTTAACGAAAATATCTATTTTTCCATGTTTTTTTTCTACTTCTTCTAAATTTTTATTTACTATTTCAAAATTGGTTACGTCTACAACTTGATGACTTAGGTTTTCTGATTTAACTTTATCAATCGCTTCTTTAGCAGCATTTTCATCAATATCCCAAATTACAACTTTAGCTCCTGCTTCAATAAATCTTTCGGTTATTGCTAAACCAAATCCCTGGGCTCCACCAGTAACAACTGCAACTCTATTATTTAAATCGTACTTAATCATTATTTCTTTTTTAATTTGCTCGATCTTATTAAAGGAAAAGCCAAAGCAATTAAAGACAAAATAAAGAATGTTAAAGCAATTGGTCTTGTGAAAAACATCAGCCAATTACCATCAAATATAACCAGAGATTGTCTTAGAGTTCCTTCAACTAACTCACCCAAAATTAATCCAATAATAACTGGTACTACTGAAAACCCATATCTTCTCATAAAGAAACCTAGCACTCCAAAAAATAACATTATCCAAACATCTATTATGGATTGATTTAAAGAATAAGTTCCACATACTGAAACTGCGAATATCATTGGCCATAAGATTTTGTTTGGTACTAAAGTTATTCTTGCAAATATTTTTGCTCCAAAAAATCCAAAAATAAAAAAAAGAATATTAGCAATCAACATGGCGCCAAAAATTCCATATAAGAAATCTGGCTGTTCTCTAAACAAATCTGGTCCAGGTCTAACTCCATGAATAATCAATCCCGTAAGTATTACCGCTGTTGTTGCGCTACCAGGAATACCTAGCGCTAAAGTTGGAACCATCGCACCACCTGTTGCTGCATTATTTGCTGCTTCTGCTCCTGCAATTCCTTCTATTGATCCTTTTCCAAATTCTTCTGGATTTTTTGAAAATCTCTTAGCTTCAGAATAACCAATTAAAGATGCTACTGTTCCACCTTCTGCAGGCAATACTCCAATAAATGATCCTATTCCACTTGATCGTAATATTGTTTTCCATGTTTTTTTATAATCATCTTTGCTAGGAAGCTTAATTGCTTTTAAAGCAATTCTATTAAACACTTGATTGATTAATGTTGATTGAGTTAACATTTCACTCATTGCAAAAAGTCCAACTACTACTGGTATAAAACCTATCCCTTCAGTTAATTCATTAATCCCAAAAGTAAAACGATCAATTGAAGTCATAAAATCTTTACCAACTGTTGAGATCAATATTCCAAATGCGCCCGCAATTAAATTTTTAATTGGGCTACCCTCACCTATCGAAGCTAACATTGTTAAACCAAATATTGCTAATGCAAAGTATTCTGGTTGACCAAATTCATAAGCAAGTTGCGCTAATATAGGAGCAAAGAAAACTAATATAACGACACTAAAAATACCTCCAACAGTACTTGATACAGTTGCCATTCCTAAAGCTCTTCCTGCTTCACCTTTTTGAGCTAAAGGATAGCCATCTAAACAAGTTGCTGCAGCCGCTGGTGTTCCAGGGGTATTTATAAGTACAGCCGTTATTGCGCCACCATATGTTCCCGCACAATAAATAGACGTTAATAAAACAATTGCAGATAATGGATCTAGCGTCATTGTAAAAGGCAGTATTAATGCTCCACCAGTTGTTGGTCCTAACCCAGGTAAAACTCCTAATATCAATCCAAATAATGTTCCAAAAAATAAAACTAATAATAGTTTAGAACTGAAGAGTGGTGCCAGCATTAATAATAAATTATCCATCTAGCTATAGTAAATGTTAGTAATTATTCCTGGAGGAAATCTTAAACCTAAAATTGTCTCAAAAAAAACAAAAACAATGATTGGAAAAATAATTCCAACCAATAATAAATAAAATAATCTTTTTTCACCCCAATAATAAGCTACAAAAATTGATAGGGCTGATATTGCTAAAAAGAAATCTAAAGTTTTGGAAACTATTACAAACAAAATAAAACTAAACAATGTTAAGAAAAATGATCTTGGTAATTTTTTTTCAATTTTCCAAGGATTTTTAATTGATAAATAATAGACAATTAGTGTCATAGCAATTATCAAAATTAATAATGCTTTTGGAAATGTTGCTGGCTGAATTCCTCTATTTAAAATTGGAGGAACTATATCAAACGTAAAAGTTGTGAGTAATAGAATTAACGATATAAAAATAATTACAAACGAAACCTTAAATTCATCTTTAAAAAAAAAGGGCAAACTTTGGTTTGCCCTTTTTGATTTTTGTACATTTTTCATATCAAATGTACTTTTAATTAGATTAGTTAATGTAACCTAAAGCTTTAAGCTGAGCAGTCATTTCTGTAAGCATTTCTTCCATTTGCTTACCCCACTCGTCAGCACCAACTACACTAGTCTCATCAAGACCAATTTCTGTTAAGAAATTTTTGTAGTAGTTGTGGCTCATAGCTTTCATCATTCCAGCTTCTAATTGTTTTACTCTGTCTGCTGGAGCACCTTTTTTAGTTACAAATCCTCTAACAGTAGATAAAGAAACAGGTATTCCTAATTCTTTAGCTGTTGGAGAATCTCCAATTTTAGCCATTCTTTCATTTGCTAATACAACTGATACACAAAGTTTGCCTTCATTAATTTCAGTTAATGCTTCACCTAAGTTTAAAACACCCACATCAATATCTCCTTTGATAAGGTTAGTTTTAATTGGTGCAACACCTTTGTATGCAACGATAGTTGGATCTTTTAATCCACCTTTTTTTGTAAATGCGATTGCACTAACATCATCAATACCACCAGTATGAGTAGTTCCGTATTTTAGTGATTTTGATTTTTGTGTGCTAATAAACTTTTTAGCATCTTTGATGTCTGCTTTACAATTAACAACAAACAATTGAGGATCATCAGTTCCTCTAGCAAGTGGTTGCATATCACTTAACTTAACTTTAGTTTTACCTAAAGCCATAGATACAGCATGACCTGTAGTCCAAGTTAAAGTGTGATTCCCATCAGCTGGTAAAGACATCATATAATCCATAGATGTTGCTCCTCCACCACCTTTTTTGTTTACTAATTGCATATCCTGCTTAAGGACTCTTCTTGCTCTTAATAACATCATTCTAGTAGTAACGTCAGTTCCACCACCAAAACCAGCGTGAGTAATTGCTTGTATTGGATGACCATCAGCTTTAGCTGATGTGATCATTAATGGAAGAGCTACAACAAAAAATTCAGTTACTAGAAAAGCAGCTGCTAAAAATAGTTTAAAGCTTTTTTTCATTATTTCCCTCTTTGGTTAATTTATATTTAATAATTTAATCATAATCTGCTACAAGACGTAAAGAAAAAAATGCCAGAAAATAAATCTAACATTGCTGTTCTTCTTGGCGATCCAGCTGGGATCGGACCAGAATTAATTTCAAAGCTTTTAAAAGATGAAATGACAAAAAAAGCAAATATAGTCATCATAGGTGAAAAGCAAGTATTTGAAAATGGAAATAGTATTACAGGAATTTCACATAATCTCGATGTAGTTAAAAATTTTGATGAAATTGATTTTAATAAAGCAAATAGATTTTTGCTAGATATTTCTAATGGAAAAAATCATAAATATAAATTAGCTGAACCATCAAAAGAGTCTGGCGAAAGTGTATTACAAGCTTTAGATTTAGCATTAACACTTGCTAAAGAAAAAAAAATTGATGCAATTAATTTTGCACCCATGAATAAGACAAGTTTAAAACTTGGAGGGAACAAACATTCAGATGAATTACAACTTATGGCTGAGAAACTTGAGGTAAATAGTTTTTGTTGTGAATTTAATGTTATAGATAATTTTTGGACAGCAAGAGTTACATCTCATATTCCAATAAAAGAGGTTGCTCAACATATTACAAAAGAAAATATCATGAAGCCTATAAAATTGATCAATGAAGTTATGGAGCTAAACGGAGTAAAAAAACCTCGAATTGCTATTCAAGCACTAAATCCCCATGCTGAGTTTGGTACAGAAGAAAAAGATGAAATCATTCCTGCGATTAAGGAAGCAAAAAAACTTGGTTACAATGTAGATGGTCCATTACCATGCGATACATCCTTTGTGGTAGCCTATAAAAATAAAAATCACGACTGTATGGTTGGTATGTATCATGATGCACTACAGTCTGGTCTTAAAGCATTTGGCTTTGATAGAGGTGTTACAGTTCAAGGTGGATTAACTGTACCAGTAACAACTACTGCTCATGGATCAGCATTTGCTATTGCAGGAAAAAATGAGGCTAATCTAGATCCAATTTTAAATTCTTTTAAAATTGCATTATCGATGGCTGAGAATAAAAAGAATTAATCCAATAATTATATTAATCCAGCATCAACTGTGAAATTTTGTTTTGTAGAACCTGATGAAACATCTGATGCCAAATATAAAACCATTTTTGAAACATCCTTCGGCAAAAGTTGTTTTTTTAAAGCCTGATTTTTTAATATTTCTTTTTTAAACTTTGGATTAAGCCATAATTTTGATTGTCTATCTGTAGCAATAGAACCAGGAGCAATTGAATTAATTCTTATATTGTATTTACCCAAATCCCTTGCTAAAGATCTTGTTAAACCATGAATTCCTGCCTTTGCAGTGCTGTAGGCTGGAAACATCACTGCGC
>CACJCG010000015.1 GCA_902591845.1 uncultured Pelagibacteraceae bacterium | reverse complement strand
AATAAAAAACTTAATCCAAGAAGACTTACCTTTTATTAAAACTGAAAATAAAAATGACAATAAACTGAAATTTAAGTTACCAAGTTCAGACTTATTAAAAACACCAACAAAAAATGAAAAAGGAAATATAAATAAAAATGAAACCTACGATACTGACTTTTTAGAAAAAATATTATTAGATTTTGGTGTAAAAGGTAATATTAAAAAGGTGAGCCATGGACCTGTGGTTACTTTAAGTGAATTTGAACCAGCCGCAGGAGTAAAAGTTTCTAAAATAATAAATTTATCAGATGATATTGCTAGAAACACTAGTTCAGAGTCTGCAAGAATTGCAACTATTCCGGGCAGCAACACAATTGGTATTGAGCTACCAAATAATTCTAGAGAAAACGTATTTTTAAGTGAAATTATTAATAATACTGATTTTAAGAAAAAAGAAATTAAATTACCAATTGCTTTAGGAAAAAGTATCTCAGGCAAACCTATTGTAGGAGATTTATCTTCAATGCCACATCTTTTGATAGCTGGCACAACCGGATCAGGTAAATCAGTTTGTATTAATACAATAATTCTATCACTACTTTATCGACATGCGCCTGATAGATGTAAATTCATTTTGATAGATCCAAAAATGCTTGAACTATCAACTTATGAAGGAATTCCACACTTGTTATGTCCAGTTATTACAGAAGCTAAAAAGGCTGCATCAGTTCTTGGCTGGGTAGTTAAAGAAATGGAGAGTAGATATAGATTAATGACAAAAGAAGGTGTTAGAAATATTGATGGATATAATACTAAACATAAGCTTCCAATGCCTTACATAGTGGTAGTAGTTGATGAAATGTCTGATCTGATGCTGGTTGCTGGGAAAGAAATTGAAAATTACATTCAAAAATTATCTCAAATGGCAAGGGCTGCTGGAATTCATATAATCATGGCGACTCAAAGACCTAGTGTTGATGTAATCACAGGGACGATAAAGGCTAACTTTCCAACAAGAATTTCTTTTCAAGTAACATCAAAAATTGATAGTAGAACAATTTTAGGTGAGCAAGGTGCTGAACAATTATTAGGAAAAGGAGATATGCTTTACATGTCATCAGCAAACCGAATAGTCAGAATTCATGCACCATTTGTCTCAGATATTGAAATAGAAAAAATAAATAACTTCTTAAGATCACAAGCTGAACCAGATTATGTTGATGAAATACTTAATTTTGCAGATGAGAAAGAAATTGGAGAAAATCAAAATCTAGGAGACAAAGACGATTTATACCAACAAGCTATCGAAATTATTAGATCTGAGGGTAAAGCTTCTACTTCTTTCCTTCAAAGAAAACTTCAGATTGGCTACAATAGAGCTGCTAGAATAATAGATATGATGGAAGCTGATGGAATAGTTAGTAAAGCCAATCATGTTGGTAAAAGAGACGTCCTCTAATGTTTCGATTTTTTTTAATATTTTATTTTTTTATTTTAATTAATAATACTAATGCGGAACTTAAAGAAAAAATTATTCAAAATTTAAGACAGACTAATAATTTAAATTTTAAATTTGAACAAAATATTAATGGAAAAATAGAAAATGGTAATTGTACGATAGAATATCCTAAAAAAATTTTTTGTGAATATGCAAGAAGTAAAAATAAAATTCTAGTATCAAATGGAAAATCTTTAGTTATAAAAACAAGGACAAGTTACTATAGATATCCACTTGAAAAAACACCCTTAAACCTGATTTTAGATAAAAATTTTCTAATTAATAAAATTTATAAGTTAAATGAAAGAATAGTTGATAATAATTTGGTTAATTTCACAATCAACGAAAAAAATAATGAAATAAGTATATTTTTCGATAAAAAATCTTTTGAATTAATTGGTTGGCAAAATACCGATGTTTATCAAAATTTCAATATTACTTTTCTTTCATCAATAAGAAAAAATAGAGTGTTAGAAAAAAATTTATTTAAATTACCTTCTCAAAATTAAATTTTTAAAATCTCTGTTTTGTATATCTTCATCCCTCTAGAAATGTAATTATTTAGCGCATTTTTATGATCTAAAGAACAAGTATGAACCCAAACTCTATCAATATTTTTTACAAAAGATTTTTTTATAGCCTCACACAACAAATATGAACCTAATTTTTTATTTTGATACTCTTCTAATATTCCAAAATATGCGATTTCAGTTTCGTTTTTTTCTAAATGAAAAATTAACTCAAAAAATCCTATTAAATCATCTTTGAATTTAAAAACATATGTTCTGACATTTTCAGAAGAAACATAATGTATCCATTTTTCCTCAGACCACTTTAATCTATCTACCCACTTGTGATTTTTACCAATATTTTTATAAAAAAATTTATTTAATTGAAAATTAATCGGATCAATTAAATTTAAAGAATAGTCATTTGATAAACTTCTGCCTTCTTTGAGATCTTCAAGCGAATTTATTTCTAGATAATTTCTTTTAACTTCTTCTGTCACTCAACCATTTTCCCAACTCTTTCACCTCCAAATAAATGGAAGTGTAAATGAGGCACCTCTTGACCGCCGTGTTCACTTATATTGGCTAAAGCTCTGTAACCTTTGCCTACTTCTGTTGAAATACCAAGCTTTTTAGCGACTATATTAATACCTTTTATCAATCCAACCATCTCATCACGGGAAGCATTTAAACTAAAATCATCTAAATCAATATATTTTCCCTTTGGAATTACTAAAGCATGAATTTTTTTTTGTGGGCTGATATCGTGAAAAGATAAAACAAATTCATCCTCATAAATTTTATCGCAAGGTATCTCACCTCGTAAAATTTTTGCAAAAATATTATTATCGTCGTAACTCATTTTTTTCTTTTTTCTAACTCTGACATTACATCCTCAATTTTTATGTCATTAGCCTCAAGATACATTAGTAAATGATAAAATACATCAGCAGCTTCGTGGATCTTGTTTGTATTTTCCTCGACTGATTCTATTAATTCATTAATTTCCTCTAAAACTTTTGCTTTGCTCAATGATTTATCTGTAAGCAACTTGTTGGTATATGAACCTTCTATAGGAGAAGTTTTTCTATCTCTAACAAGTTTTATTAAATTTTCTAATGTATTAAGCATATTAAATTCTAACAGGAATTCCTTTTGATTCCAAATATTCCTTAGCCTCTTTTATAGAATGTTTACCGTAGTGGAATATTGATGCTGCCAGAACTGCACTTGCATTTCCTAATTTAATTCCGTCTACCAAATGATCCAAATTACCAACTCCACCAGATGCAATTACTGGAATATTTACTTTTGATGATATTTTAGACATAAGTTTAATATCGTAACCAACTTGAGTACCATCTCGATCCATAGAAGTAACCAGTAGCTCACCAGCTCCACAATCCTCCATTCTTTTCGCATATTCAATTGCATCAATTCCAGTATTGTTTCGTCCACCATGAGTAAAAATTTCCCATTTATTTGAATTTTTTTTAGCATCAATTGCCACAACAATACATTGTGAACCAAACTTTTTTGAACTTTCTTCAACTACTTTTGAATTTTGAACTGCAGCTGTATTAATAGACACTTTATCAGCCCCACAATTCAGTAATTTATTAATATCTTCAACATTTCTAACACCGCCACCAACTGTCAGTGGAACAAAACAATTTTTCGAAGTTCTCTCTACTACATCATAAATGGTATCTCTATTTTCACTTGAAGCAGTAATATCTAGAAAACAAATTTCATCCGCACCACCATCTGAATAAATTTTAGCTTGTTCAACAGGATCACCTGCATCCTGTAGATCAACAAAGTTAATTCCCTTTACTACACGACCATTTTTTACATCTAAACAAGGTATTATTCTGTTCTTAAGCATCTAATTCCTTTGCCAATTCCTCTAACCTGATATCACCATCATAGATAGCTTTTCCAATTATTATACCCTCGATATTATTATTATTTAATTCCTTAGCTTTTTTAATGTCATCAATTGAAGAGACTCCACCAGATATAATTACAGGACAATTAGAAGTATCAGCAACCTTTAAAGTATCCTCAAAATTGGGATTTTGTTTCATTCCATCTCTATTAATATCAGTATAAATCAATCTACTTACACCATAATCATTAACTTCTTTCAAATAATCTAAAGTCAATTGATTGGAATTTTCCTTCCAACCTAAAATCGATAAATAACCATTTTTAGCGTCCAAACCTAACGCAATTTTATTTGGAAATTTTTCACATGCTTCTTTTAAAAAGTTTTTATCTTTTATAGCAGCACTTCCTAAAATAACTTTTTCAACACCAGTATCTGTATATTTCTGAATACTTTCAAAGTTTCTAATACCTCCACCAATTTCGATTTTAAGATCAAATTTTTTTACTATTTCTTGAATGATATCCAAATTAACTGTTTCTCCAGTTAATGCTCCATCTAAATCTACAATGTGTAAGTTCTTAAAACCATGATCCTTGTATTTACCAGCTTGTTCAACTGGAGACATTTCATATTCTGTTTTGTTATCAAAATCTCCTTTGACTAACCTCACACATTTTTTGTTTTTAATATCTATTGCTGGAAATATTTTCACTAGTCTAAATTTCTTATTTCACAATTTGCATATTCGTATGCATCATTAACAAATCTTTGAGCCTCATCAACATAGTATTGAAGTTCTCTTTGATAATTTTCAACATCATACCTATAATTTTGAAGGTCGTTATTATAGCTTGTAATTGTCCAATCATCGCATGTGTGGGTATTGTTCCATTCGTTAACACAAAATGGAACTGAGGGTTTAGTAGGTTTGCTCCAACTAGACGGTGCGGACGGGGCCATGGGTTCAGAGCACCAGGCAAATACTTTCACAGGTATTATTAAAAAAATAATTAAAACTACTAAAAAATTTTTCATTTTATAAATTTATAAAATTATTTATTACTTGTAATCCAATTTTATCACTTTTTTCAGGGTGAAATTGGGTACCAAAAATATTTTCCTTTTCAACAGAACAAACAATATTTGATGAATAATTTGTTGTTGCTGAAACTACATTTTTATCTTCTGGTACAAATTCATAACTGTGAACAAAATACATGTGAGAATTATTTTCTATACCCTTAAAAATTTTACTTTCTTTGACAATGTTAATTTGATTCCAGCCAATGTGAGGAAGTTTATATTTTCCATTTTGATTATCTATTTTTGATACTTTGCCTGAAACCCAACCAAGACCTTTGGTTTCTGTTTCTTCGTAACCAATATCTGCAAACATTTGAAGTCCTACACAAATTCCAAGAAGTGGTTTTTTATTTGTTATTGCAAATTCACTTAATGTATCAACTAAACCATTAATTTTATTAAGCGCATCAACACAACTCTTAAACGAACCTTGCCCTGGTAAAACAACTTTATCAGAAGATTTAATTTTATTTAAATCTGAAGTTACTTCTATATTTACCTTATCTTTAGCAACTTCCTTAAAGGAGTTTATTACCGAGCTTATATTGCCCGAATTGTAATCAACAATTGTGACGTTCATTAAACTTATAATGAGCCTTTAGTGGATGGAATGCTCTTTTTGTTTCTTGGATCCATCTCTAGTGCAGCTCTTAATGATCTTGCTAATGCTTTATAACAAGATTCAATTATGTGGTGACTATTATCACCATAAATATTTTCAACGTGCATTGTGATGCCAGCTGATTGAGAAAATGCTTGGAACCATTCTTTAAATAGTTCCGTATCCATTTCTCCAAGTTTCTCAACTTTCAATTTTACTTTCCATATCAAATAAGGTCTGTTTGAAACATCTATTGCAACTCTGGTTAATGTTTCATCCATTGGAATAACTGTATGCGCATATCTTTTTATTCCTACAAATTTTTTAGCAGCTTTTTTTAAAGCCTCTCCAATAGCAATTCCCGTATCTTCAGTGGTGTGATGAAGATCAATATGAGTATCTCCATTTGCTTTTACTTTTAAATCAATTAAAGAATGCTTTGATAATTGCTCAAGCATGTGATCTAGAAAACCTATACCAGTGTCAATTTGGTATTTACCTTTTCCATCAATATTTACTTCAACATTGATACTGGTTTCTTTTGTTTTTCGAGATACTTTTCCTTTTCTAGCCATATATTTTTAATGGTATACATACATAATCACACTATATCAATATTAGTCTAAACACTTGAAGTATCAAAAATAGTTACCATTTATTAAGCATGACAACAATTGTACTAGTTAGAAAAAATAATGAAGTAGTGGTTGCTGGTGATGGGCAAGTAAGTATGGGAAATACTGTTGTTAAAAGCACTGCTTCAAAAGTCAGAAAAATTGAAAAAAGAGATGTGGTAGCAGGCTTTGCAGGATCAACTGCTGATGCTTTAACTTTATTTGAAAGGTTGGAAGGAAAATTAGAAAAACATGCGGGTAATTTATCAAGGGCTGCTGTTGAATTAGCAAAAGATTGGAGAACAGATAAGTACTTAATAAGATTAGAAGCACTGATGGCTGTAGGTGATAAAAATAACAGCTATATTATTTCTGGTACTGGAGATGTCTTAGAGCCTGAAGGAGATGTTATTGGAATAGGCTCAGGTGGTAATTATGCATTAGCGGCAGGAAAAGTTTTAATGGAGGGTAATATGTCTGCTGAGGAAGTGGCAAAAAAAGCTATCAAAGTTGCAGCAGATATCTGCGTTTTCACAAATGATAATGTAAAAATAGAGAAAATTTAATGGATAACTCGAACGTAACAAAGCTTCACCAAAAAGATAAAAACCAAAAAGAAGAAACTTCTTTAGTAAGTTCTCTGTCCCCAAGAGAAATTGTATCTGAATTAGATAGATTTGTTGTTGGCCAAAATAAAGCAAAAAAGGCTGTTGCTGTTGCGTTAAGAAATAGATGGAGAAGACAGGCACTTAAAGGTGAAATGAAGAATGAAGTTTTACCAAAAAATATTTTAATGATTGGTCCAACTGGTGTTGGAAAAACTGAAATCTCAAGAAGATTGTCAAAACTTGCTGAAGCACCATTTGTAAAAGTTGAGGCTACAAGATTTACAGAGGTTGGGTATGTTGGAAGAGATGTTGAGCAAATTGTAAGAGATTTAATTGAAATTGCAATCTCAATGGAAAAAGTAAAAAAAAGAAAAGAAGTTTTTGCTCAAGCTCAAAAAGCAGCAGAAGAAAAAGTTTTAGATGCCTTGGTTGGTAAAAAAGCTAGCATGGCTACAAGAGAAAGTTTTAGAAAAAGACTGAGAAATGGTGATTTAGATGATAATGAAATTGAAATAGCTGTAAGTGATTCTGGCTCTAATGGAGCTTCTTTCGAAATTCCTGGAATGCCTGGTGCAAATGTTGGGATGATCAATATAGGTGAGATGATTGGTAAATCAATGGGCAATAAAGAAAAGAAGAAAAAAATGACCGTCAAAGAGTCTCATGAAATTTTAATAAATGATGAATCAGATAAATTAATCGAACAAGATAAAATTATAAGAGCCGCAAAACTTTCCACTGAAAATAATGGAATAGTATTTTTAGATGAAATCGATAAAATTTCTGCAAGAACAGATAGAGTTGGTGGAGATGTTTCAAGAGAAGGTGTCCAAAGAGATTTGTTACCTTTAATTGAAGGAACTACTGTAAATACGAAACATGGACCAATCAAAACAGATCATATTTTATTTATCGCCTCTGGTGCATTCCAACTTGCAAAACCATCTGATTTATTGCCTGAATTACAAGGAAGACTCCCGATAAGGGTTGAGCTAGAAGCTTTAACTAGTGAGGATTTTAAAAGAATTTTAAGAGAACCTGACTTCAGTTTAATCAAACAATATGTGGCTCTTTTAAAGACAGAAAAAGTAGATCTCGAATTTTCAGATGATGGAATAGATGCAATTGCAAATATCGCATCAGAAGTAAATGCCACAGTAGAAAATATCGGAGCAAGAAGATTACACACTATTATCGAAAAAATTTTAGACGAAATAAGCTTTACAGCTACAGATAGGGCAGGAGAAAAAATTGTTATTAATAAAGAATACATTAATAATAACTTGGATACTTTGGTAAAAGATACAGATCTTTCAAAATTTATTTTATAAATTTATTTTTTTTCAAGAAAATATAAAACGCGCCACCACCTCCATCTTTCAATTTTGCATCGGTAATTTCGTTAATCATGCTCATCAACCTAGTATTATTTGAAATAAATTCTGGAACAGAATATTTTAGAATACTAAGATCTTTAGACACATATGGATCTTTTTCATTTTCAGAATGAAGACCTTTTCCAGTTACAACTATTAATTTGTTAACATTCTCTAAGAAAGCTTTATTTATAAAATCCTCTATAGCTTTGTTGGCTTCATCTAAAGTATAACCATGTAAATCAATTGATCTTGTATTAGTAGTATTTTTATTTTGAGTTTTGAGATCTTTATTTGGTAGTTTATCTCTACTATTAATAAAACTGATCCAATCTTTTTTATCTTTGTTTGAAATATTGTCGTTCAATTATGTTAGTATATTAACAAGCTGCCAATTGGGGTTTGAAGAAGTCATGTCTCTTGAGAATACCCATGTATCATAGATCTTTTTTATCTTTTCTGGATCGCCTGATACAATCTTTTTTTCTTTGTCTCTAATACATGTAATTACCTCTGCTATGAAATCTACAGTCACATTTAGTATTTTACCAATTTTTTTATGCTCTTTAATTTTTGCTGAATTCACACCAATAAAAGTGATTTCCGCATAATGTCCTCTAGAACTTCTTTCCTTTAGCGCCTTATTGAATTGATTGTAAATCTCATTATTTAATAGCGGTCTACTATTTGTAATTTTATTGTCATTATCACTAAAATCTGTGATTACTGTTTCATAAGCAATCTTTGCTCCTTTAATAAACTCTTGTTGAGCATCATCATCAAAGTTTTCATTTATTTTTTTAATCTGTTCCTGATTTACAGTTTTTAATACTTCTTTTAATTGTGATGGTGGTTTTCCCTCAAATCCAGTTCTTTTACCAAGTATTCCTCTTAATCTCAGAAAAATAAAGCCGGCAATCATTGCTAATAAAATAATATCTATATACTCAAAACTGTAACTCATAGATTGATAGTAATTACTATGTTGATTAATTTCAACTAGCAATTTAGATTAAGGACAAATGAACTCAATTTTGTTACTAATAATTTTAATTCCAGTAATTGAAATCTATCTTTTTATTAAAATTGGCTCACAAATTGGAGCTATTATAACCATTTTGCTTATTTTTTTTACTGCTATCGTAGGTGTTTATTATGCCAAATATGAAGGTCTAAACACACTTAAGTCTGGATTTTTACAATTAAGCAAAAATGAGACACCAGCTTATGAAGTCATATCTGGAGCAGCAATTGCTCTAGCAGCTTTATTTTTAATTATTCCTGGATTTCTAACAGATCTAGTTGGTTTTTTTTTGATCTTTCCTTTAAGCAGGAAATTGATTTTTAACAAAATTGCAAAAAAATATAATAACAAGAAAAACATAAAAAAAGAATATATAGATGGTGACTTTGTAGATATAGAAGATGATGATGACAAAAAAATATAAAATTTTAAGTAAATTTGTAAAAGATATGTCAAGCGAAACTCCTAATGTAGAAACTTATTTACATGTAAAAGACAACATATCTAAATATCATCTTAGTATTGATATAAACTCGAAAGCAATAAAAAATAAATTAATTGAAATTAGTACAAAATTTTCCTTTCAGGATCCGGATGAAAAAACAAAAAAGTCTTTTTTTGAGATAATTTTTGCTACTATCATAAAAATCGAGGCTGAAGTTGAAAATAAAAAAGATCTTGAAAAAATTATATTGTGTGATTCTCAAATCGAAATTTACCCTGAACTGGAAAGAATATTTTTAAACTTACTTGAAGTTTCAGGATACCCTGGGGTTAAATTTGAAAAAAAAGTAAATTTTGAAGAGTTATATCTTCAAAGAGTTAATTAAAATAATTTTTTTTCAAATTTTCTTTTAAATATTTTTTGTGCCTTTGAATTTCATCTGATGATGGTTCAATAACTTTTCTAAAATAAGAAATTTTAACATCATTTTTAATCTTAAATTCATTTTCTTGAGTTTGAAAATTTAGAGTTGGTTCTTTTTGATCAATTAAATTTACATAAACTCTGGATAACAGCTCACAGTCAATTAATGCAGTGTGCTGAACTCTTTTAGAATTATCTATTCTAAAACGTTTACACAAAGCATCAAGACTTACAGATGAGCCAGGGAATTTATCTCTTGCTAAAACAAGAGTGTCTATAAATTTATTTTCAATTTTATTTTCACCAATTAAACTTAATTCATTATTTAAATGAGCAAGATCAAATTCTGCATTATGTATAATTAATGTTTTGCCTTTAATAAATTTTAAAAAATCTTCTTTTATTTCTTTAAATTTTTTTTGTTTAGATAAAAATTCATCAGAATAACCGTGTATCTGGAACGCTTTTTCAGAAACTTTTCTCTCTGGGTTTAAATAAAAATGAAATTTGTTTTTTGTTGGGATTAAATTTTCTAATTCTATACATCCTATTTCAACAATTCTATGACCTTCGGCTACTGATATTCCTGTTGTTTCTGTATCTAAAACAATTTCTTTCATTTACAAAATTTTACTTAAAATTTTTTCTACTCCAATATTAACAGATTTTTTTGTAAAATTATTTTTAATTATAAAATTAGATTTTCTCTTTTTATAAGAAGTAGAAAGCTGAATTTTTTTAAACTTATTTACGACCTTTCGGTTAAAATTTGGTCTTTTTTTAAGCCTTTTTTCTATATCTTTTTTTTTTGAATCTACAAAAACCAATATATCTTTTTGATTATTAATTTTATTTTCCAGTAATAAAGGAATATCAAGGATTATAATTTTTTTATTTCTATTTTTTTTTAAAAATAAGTTTAATGCTTTTCTGATTTCTAGATGGACTATAGTAATTATTTTTTTTAAATTAATTTTGTTACTTAATATTGCTTTTGTAATTTCATTTTTATCTATTGGAAAAGAAGAAATATATTTTGGTAATTTTTGTTTTAATTTTTTAAATACTTTTTTGTCTTGTTTATAAAGTTTTGATACTTCACGATCTGCATTGAATACTGGATATCCGAAGTTATTAGCTACATAACTTTTTCCTGAACCTATATCTCCTAAAATTCCTATTCTAATCATTGCTTAAAATTTCAAGTGTCTCCTTATTGATTGATGGCTCTATTCCGTGCCACAATTTAAATGCTTCAAATGCTTGATAAACAAACATAAATTTACCATTTTCTGTCCTGTTACCAAGTTTTTTTCCTTCCTTTAAAAAATTTGTTTCCAGGGGATTGTAAATTACATCATAAAATAATTTATTATTCCCTAATTTTGAAAAATCTAAATTTATAGACTCTTCTTTTAATCCCAAACTAGTAGCGTTTATAATTACGTCAAAATCAGTTATGTCACCCCAATCTAATACATCTAAATTAAGAAATCTTGATTTTAATTCCTCAGCTTTATTTTTTGTTCTATTGCTAACAATTATTTTTGCAACATTCATTTTGTTTAAAGCAAAAATTATTGAAGGAACAACTCCACCAGCACCTAAAATAAAAATTTTTTTGCCTTTGATATCGAAATTTAAATTTTTAATTGCTTGGGTAAAACCAGCAATATCGGTATTGTGGCCTATCAAATTGTTATTACTTAAAATTATTGTATTTACTGATTGAGTTTGATCTGCCTCAGGGCTTAATTCATCTAAATAAGGAATTACTGATTTTTTAAATGGAACGGTAACATTAATACCGTTTATTTTGTTTTCTTTAAATTCAGAAAATACATTTTTTAAATCATTCTCTTTAATTTTTTTTTTATCATAAATAGCATCAATTTTATTTTCTTTAAACCAATGGTTATGAAGCTTGGGTGACAACGAATGATCAATGGGATTACCAATAACAAAATATTTTTTCATTCTAAAGAGCCTATATATTCTTTTATTTTTTTTACAGGTAGCCCCATAATTGTATCCTCATCACCTTCTATGCTTGCAAACAAACTTCTGCCCTCTCCTTCTATTTGGTAGACATTATATGCGTAAAGGGTTTCATCGGGTATTTTAGATAAATAATTTTTTAACGCATCATCAGAAAAATTTTTCATAGTTAATTTTGCCTTATCTGTATAGTTCCAAATCATAGATCCATTTTTTGATATACAAACAGAACTAATTAAAAAATGTGATTTACCATTAAGTTTTCTTAATATCTCCATTGCTTCTCCTCTATTCTCTGGTTTAGATATTAGTTCACCCTCTAAATCTATTACACTATCTGCTCCCAAGACTATTTCATCAGTTTTTTTCATGCTAACTTTGTTTGCTTTTAATTCAGCTAGATTTTTTGAAATTATTTCTGAGCTTGCTTTTTCTTTTAATAAACTTTCTTTAACAGGATCTTCATCTACGTTAGATGGTTCAACAACACATTGTATATTATTTTTATCTAAGATCTCTTTTCTAACCTCGCTTTTTGAAGCAAGAATAATTTTATTTAACATTGTTTAAATATATTTCATGAATTTTAATTATAGAAGCTGCTGTTTCTTCGACTGACTTTCTCGTTACGTCTATAAGAGGCCATTTATATTTTTGAAATGTTTTTTTTGCCTCTAAAACCTCTTTTTTAATATTTTCTAAATTTGTATATTCAATATTTTCTGTTTCTTTCAAAGAATTCATTCTATTTTTTCTCAAATCTGCCAATCTTTCCGGTTCTGTGCTTAATCCTACAACACATGTCATTTGTGGATTTTTTTTAAGGGACTCTGGCAAAGAATTTTCATTTACTAACGGAATGTTTGACGTTTTAAAACCTTTGTTGGCCAAGTAAATAGATGTTGGTGTTTTACTTGTTCTACTTACGCCTACAAGAATTATATCAGATTTGTTTACTTCGTTTATTAAATTTCCATCATCATGATTCATTGTAAATTGAATTGCTTCAATTCTGTCATAATACTCTTCGTTCAATATATGTTGGCCACTTGGCTCGTGTGTTGCTTTTTGGTTTAATATTTTTGAAAAATTCAAAATTAAATTTCCTAAAACTCCAAAACATGGAATATTTTTATCCTCACTCGCGTTCGCAAGGTATTTGGCTAAGTTGTTATCCACGATTGTATATAAAATTATTGAATTTTCATTTTTTTTTGCATCCTCTAGAATTTTTAAAATTTGATTTTCTGTCCTTGTAAAAGAGTAAGAATGAACCTTATATTCTATATTTAAAAATTGAGCCTTGAGGGCTAAAAATATTCTATCTAAAGTCTCGCCCGTGGAGTCAGAAATTAAATATATTTGATATGTATTACTCATGAATAAATTGTTAATAAATTTGTAATATTTTAATTAAATTACACAATTTAAAATTTTTTAAATTAACCTTGTAAAAACTGCTATTTATTAACATTAATAATAAATAGGGTAAAACAATCCACAAAAATTAATATGGTTAAAAAAGCTTCATTTTAAACAATTTTAACTACATTAGATGTTAGTAAAATGTGAATATAATGTTTATAAAAATTAATCACCTTTATTCACAAGATATATTACAACTACAATAATTAATAATACTTATTTATGAAACCTTTAAACAAAGTGATAATTAACAAAGATACTTCGTTCAATCCTATATGGATTATGAGACAGGCTGGTAGATATCTGCCAGAATTCAGAGAAATAAGAAAAGAAAATCCTAATTTTATTAATTTGTGTTTAAATGACGATTTATCTTCAGAAATAACTCTACAACCATTAAAAAGATTTGATCTAGATGCTGCAATAATATTTTCAGATATCTTAATGCTTCCATATGGACTAGGCCAAAAAGTAGAATTTGAAAAAAACTTTGGACCAAAATTAGGAGAATTAAATCTAAATGAAATTGCTAAGACTGATGAGATTGATTTTGTGGAAAAAATACATCGCGTATATAAGGCAATAAAAAAAGTTAGTTCTGACCAAACTTTAAAAGATAAAAATACCATTGGCTTTGTTGGCGCTCCATGGACACTATTAGTTTATATGATTAATCAGCAGTCTCCTAAAAAAAATTTAAAAAAAAATTTTTTTAAAGACGAGTTTTTAATAAATAGAATTTTATTAATTATTGAAAAATTTTTAAAAGTTCATATTAAAAATCAAATTGATAATGGTGCAAACATAATCCAAATATTTGACAGTTGGGCAGGCTTATTAGATGAAAAAGATTTACCTAATTATGTTTATTCTCCGACTTTAAATTTAGTGAATTATGTTAAATCTTTAAACGTACCAGTGATATGTTTTCCAAGAGAAGTAAAAAATTATAAAGAGTTTTGTGATATTGTTAAACCTGATGCTGTAAGTATCGACTATAATATTGACCCAAAAAAAATACTTAGAGATATAAGCATACCTATACAAGGAGGTTTAGACCCAAAAATTTTGTTAACAGATAAAGAAACATTAAAAAAAGAAGCTTCAAAATATCTCGATATTTTTAAAGATCATCCTTATATATTCAATTTAGGACACGGGGTGCTTCCAGAGACAGATCCTAATATGTTCGAGTATTTGGTAAAAACAGTAAAAAATTATTAATATGGACCAGATCTATACACATCCAAAAAGGAAAACCAAAGTTGTATTTGTTCAACTAGGATCCCCTTCTGAACCAACCACTAAAGCTTTAAGAAAATATCTTAGGAAATTTTTAGGAGACCCAAGAGTTGTCGATATAAACCCTTGGTTATGGAAAATAATTTTAAATTTTTTTGTATTGCCTTTTAGGCCTAAAAAATCTGCTAAATTATATGCAAGGATCTGGGACGGAAAGAGCTTTCCTTTAATTACAAATACAAGAGATTTTACAAACAATGTTAGGGAAGAATTAAAAAAAATTGATCCAAATGGATATGTTGAAGTAAATCATGCTTTCCTTTTATCTCCCCCATATGTGAATGAAGTTTATGATAGTTGGGAAGATGATTTAAAAAAAGGTATTGGTGCAACAAAGTTGCTGGTTATACCAATGTTTCCTCAATACTCCGAAAGCACGATAGCCTCAGGAATAGACGCATTAGCAAAGGAATTATCAAAAAGAGTTAAGATCCCAACTTTTGAAGTTATTACAAATTTTCACAGAACACATGCGTTTATCGATAATTCTGTAAGACAAGTTGACTCTAAAATTAATGAGTTACAACAAGACGGAAAAAAAATTGACAACCTAATAATTACTTTTCATGGCATGCAAAAAAGAAGAATTGTTAATAAGGGAGATGATTATTACAGACATTGCTACGAAACGTTTTGTCTTATAACAAATAATTTAAAGCATATAAAACCAGAACAATGTATGATGAGTTTTCAAAGCCGTTTTGGTTCTGAAGAGTGGATAACTCCTTATACAGAAGACGTGGTGAAAAAATTAATCACTGATGGAAAAAAAGAAATAGCCATATATTCTCCAAGTTTTGTTGCTGACTGCTTAGAAACTACCGACGAATTAGGCCATGAGCTTGTAAATGAAGCAAAAGATTGGGGAGGAAATATATATCCAATAGAGTGTTTAAACACCAAAGAGGATTGGTGTAAAGATTTTGCAAAATATACATTTATACAGGCAGAGGGTTCAGCGCAGGATAAAGAAGATATAGAATATAAGTTAGATAAAAAGTTTTATGAAAAAATGCCACAACAAGTGATGAATAAGTCATAAGAACTTTAAATATGTCCAAAATTTTAATTATCTATTCAACTACAGACGGTCATACAAAAAAGATTTGTCAGAGAATAAAAAATTTTCTAACTGATGGTAATTTAGTAGAGCTACTTTCTTTAGAAGATTCTAAAAAAGTTGATCTATCTAATTTTGAAAAAATTATAATCGGCGCTAGTATTAGATACGGCAAACATTCTAAAGAACTTTACAAATTTATTAATTTCAACAAAGACGTTTTAGATCAAAAAAAGAGTGCCTTTTTTTCAGTTAATGTTGTTGCAAGGAAACCAGAAAAGAATACGGCAGAAACAAATCCTTATATTGATAAATTTTTAAAAATATCTAAATGGAAACCAAATAAAATAAGCGTTTTTGCTGGCAAGGTTGATTACCCCAATTACAACTTTTTTGATAAATATATAATCAAATTTATTATGTTTATTACCAAGGGCCCTACAGATACTTCTCAATCGTATGAATTTACAGATTGGTCAAAAGTTGACGATTTTTCTGAAGAGTTTAGAAATAATTATTAAATATGCTCAAAAAACCCTGATTTTACGCATTTTTTTTATATTTAACTAACTGTCTTGTAATACTCTAAAGAGTATATATATTACTTACATCTGATAAGTCCTTATCAAAAAATTAATCATGAATATTCAAGAACTAAAACTAAAATCATCTGAACAGCTTATTACACAAGCAGAAGAGCTTGGCATAGAAAATGCAAGCACACTAAGAAAACAGGAAATACTTTTTGCAATTCTTAAAAAGAGGAAATTACAGGAGGAGGTGTTTTGCAGTTGTTACAAGATGGGTTTGGTTTTCTTAGAGCTATGGAGTCAAATTACCTTCCAGGACCAGATGATATTTATGTGAGCCCGAGTCAAATTAGAAAATTTGGTTTGAGAACGGGAGATACTGTTGAAGGACCAGTGAGAGCCCCTAAAGAAGGAGAAAGATATTTTGCATTATTACAAGTTAGTAAGATAAATTTTGAGGAACCAGAAAAAGCAAGACATAAAATTGCATTTGATAATTTAACACCGCTATATCCAGATAAACAGTTGGTAATGGAGGTTGAAACTATAAAAGTTGAGAAAAAACAAGATCTAACCCCAAGACTTATTGATCTAGTTAGTCCGATCGGTAAAGGACAAAGATCTATAATTATTTCTCCACCCAAAGCTGGAAAAACAATGATTTTGCAAAGCATTGCAAACTCAATAGCTAAAAATTATCCAGAATGTTATTTGATAGTATTATTGATTGATGAACGTCCTGAGGAAGTCACAGATATGCAAAGAACTGTAAAAGGTGAAGTGATTAGTTCTACATTTGATGAACCAGCTCAAAGGCATGTGGCTGTTGCTGAAATGGTAATTGAAAAAGCCAAAAGATTAACAGAACATAAAAAAGACGTTGTTATTCTCTTAGACTCAATTACAAGATTGGGACGAGCATACAATGCGGTTATACCAAGTTCAGGAAAAGTTTTAACAGGTGGTGTTGACGCTAACGCCCTACAAAGACCAAAAAGATTTTTTGGTGCTGCAAGAAATATTGAAGAAGGCGGCTCCTTAACAATTATATCTACAGCCCTTATTGACACTGGTAGTAGAATGGACGAGGTTATCTTTGAGGAGTTCAAAGGAACAGGAAATAGCGAAACAGTCTTAGATCGAAAAATTGCCGATAAAAGAATTTATCCTGCCATTGATATAACAAAATCTGGCACTAGAAGAGAAGAGTTGTTGTTTGATAAGAATGATTTGCAGAAAATGAACGTGTTGAGAAGAATAATTGCACCCATGGGAACAATGGATGCAATAGAATTTATTAATTCTAAATTAAAAGATACTAAAAATAATTCGGA
>CACJCG010000014.1 GCA_902591845.1 uncultured Pelagibacteraceae bacterium | reverse complement strand
TTCAATTGATTGATACTGTTTGTACAATCCATCCAAATCACCAATTAAATCTTTTTTAACTTTTAAGTGAGGTAGAGGATAAATATCAATATCTCCTTCAATTTCAGTATGTGGAGTGGTGCAAGCAAGGCCATTTTTACCCCCCATATTCATTGCACATGAACCACATACACCATGAGCACAAGATCTTCTGTATGTTATAGTTGAGTCGATTTCATTTTTGATTTTATTTAAAATATCTAAGACCTTTGAAGGACAATTATCCATGTCAACTTCATAAGTGTCTATCCTAGGACCTTCATCTGTGGATGGATCCCATCTATAAATATTTACTTTTCTTAAATTTTTTGATCCTGTTTTATCTTTAAAGTATTTACCTTTTTTAATTTCAGAATTCTTAGGTAAACTCAATTGAACCATTAATATACTCGCTCTTGTGGTGGAAAATATTGAACTTCGTTTGTTAAAGTTGATTTGTGTACTTCTCTGTAACTTATCTTTGTATTTTTCCCATCACACCAAGCAAGAGTATGTTGCATAAACTTTTCGTCATCTCTATTTGGATAGTCATCTCTCGCGTGGGCACCTCTACTCTCTTTTCTATGATATGCAGATTCTACAGTAGTTACTGCTTGTCTTATAGATGGATTGTTGATAGTAGAGATGAAGAGAGAAAAGCTAGATTAAAAAAAGTTTCAGATGAATTAAAATTATATAGATGTCATACAATATTAAATTGTACAAATGCATGTCCTAAGGGCTTGAATCCAGCAAAAGCTATAGCTGAAATAAAAAAAATGTTAGCAACAGCTAATGTTTAAATAGACTATTCGATATTTTTGATCTAAAACACCGTATTCATGAAATTAATAGAACACTTCGTAAACGGTAAAATAATTCCGGGATCTTCAGATAAAAAAGGGAAAGTTTTTAATCCAGCAACTGGCGAACAAGAGTCAGAGGTAAGACTTGCTTCAAGATCTGACTTAGATAGTGCTGTTGAGATAGCAAAAAAAGCATTTGAAACTTGGTCTTTAAAACCTGCTCTACAAAGAGCTAGAATAATATTTAAATTTAAAGAATTAATTGAAAAAAATTCTGATGAATTAACTAAATTAATAGTTTCAGAACATGGAAAAGTTTATGAAGATGCAAGAGGATCTTTAACCAGAGGACTTGAGGTGGTAGAATTTGCTTGTGGAATACCACATTTATTAAAAGGTGAGTTTTCAGAAAATGTTGGTACCAATGTTGATAGTTGGTCAATCAGACAACCATTAGGAGTTGTTGCAGGTATCACACCTTTTAATTTTCCTGCTATGGTACCGATGTGGATGTTTCCAATAGCAATAGCCTGTGGAAACACTTTTATTCTTAAACCATCAGAAAAAGACCCTTCTTGCGCAATAAGATTAGCAGAGCTACTTTCTGAGTCGGGTCTTCCAGAAGGAGTATTTAACGTAATAAATGGAGATAAAGAAGCTGTTGATGCAATTTTACAAAACAAAGATATCAAAGCTGTTAGTTTCGTAGGATCTACTCCTATTGCAAAATATATTTATGAAAATTCAGCTAAAAATGAAAAAAGAGTTCAAGCTTTGGGTGGAGCAAAAAACCATTTAGTTGTTATGCCAGATTGTGATTTAGATGGTGCAGTAAATGGTTTAATGGGTGCTGCTTATGGTTCAGCTGGAGAAAGATGTATGGCTCAATCAGTTGCGGTTGCGGTTGGAGATATCGGTGATGAACTTGTATCAAGATTATCAAAAAAAGCTGAAGCTTTAAAAGTTGGTCCTGGCATGGATAAAGCATCAGAAATGGGACCTTTAGTTACAAAAGAACATTTAGAAAAAGTTACAAGTTACGTTGATTTAGGTGTCGAGGAAGGCGCAAAGCTAGTGGTAGATGGAAGAGGTTTAAAACTTCAAGGTTATGAAAATGGTTTCTATATAGGCGGATGTTTATTTGATCATGTAAATAAAGATATGAGAATTTACAAAGAAGAAATATTCGGTCCAGTCTTATCAGTTGTTCGAGTAAAAACTTTTGAAGAAGCTGCAAAACTAATTAACGACCATGAGTACGGAAATGGAGTTAGTATTTATACAAGAGACGGTGATGCAGGCAGAACTTTTGCAAGTAAAATTCAAGTAGGTATGGTTGGTATTAACGTACCGATCCCAGTTCCGATGGCATTTCATAGTTTTGGTGGTTGGAAAAGATCATTATTTGGAGATAGTGGAATGCATGGTATGGAAGGAATAAAATTTTATACCAAACTTAAAACAGTAACATCTAGATGGCCTTCAGGTGTCCGATCAAATGCAGAATTTGTTATGCCAACAATGAAATAAGGGAAATAAATGACAAAAATATCTTTAATTGGTGCAGGCCAAATAGGCGGAACACTTGCGCATTTAATAGGAATAAAAGAATTAGTGAATGAAGTGGTTTTATTTGATGTGGCTAGTGGTATTGCAAAAGGAAAAGCATTAGATATTGCACAATCTTCATCTGTAGATGGTTTCAATGTTAGGTTTTCAGGAACTGATAACTATGAGGACATAAAAGATTCAGATGTAATAATAATTACAGCAGGTGTTCCAAGAAAACCTGGAATGAGCCGAGATGATCTTCTTGGAATTAATTTAAAAATTATTAAACAAGTTGCTGAGGGGGTAAAGAAAAATGCTCCTAACGCTTTTGTGATCTGTATCACCAATCCTTTAGATGTTATGGTTATGGCATTTCAAAAATTTTCAGGTTTGCCATCAAATAAAGTTGTTGGTATGGCAGGTATTTTAGATAGTTCGAGATTTAAATTATTTTTATCATTAGAACTAAATGTGCCAGTAAGAGAAATTGAGGCAATGGTTATGGGTGGTCATGGTGACACCATGGTTCCTATGCCAAGATTTACAAAAATTTCAGGTAAACCATTATTAGATCTTGTAAAGGATGGAAAGATTTCTTCAGAAAGAGTTGAGGAAATTAATCAAAGAACACGAGATGGTGGTGCGGAAATAGTTAAATATTTAGAAAAAGGATCAGCCTTTTATGCACCAGCAGCCTCAGGAGTTCAAATGGCAGAAGCATATTTGAATGATCAGAAAAAATTATTACCCTGCGCTGTACAATTAAATGGAGAATATGGTGTGAAAAATGTTTATGCAGGTGTTCCTGTTGTCATTGGAAAAGATGGTGTAGAAAAAATTGAAGAGATTGATTTAGACGAAAAAGAAAAAAAAGAATTTATGCATTCAATAGAAGCTGTAAAAGCTTTATGGGAAGCTGCATCTAAAATAGATCCTGATTTATCTAAACAATAATGAATATTCACGAGCATCAAGCTAAACAAATATTAAAAAAATATGGAGCTGTAGTTCCCGAAGGAGTTTTTGCGCTTAATGTTGATGAACTTATTGAAAAAGTAAAAGCACTCAAAACTGAGAAATATGTACTTAAGGCACAAATTCATGCTGGAGGTAGAGGAAAAGCTGGTGGTGTAAAAATTTTAAACTCTATTGAGGAACTAACAGTAGCAGCTAAAGAATTACTAGGAAAAACACTAGTTACTCATCAAACGGGCCCTGAGGGTAGAGAGGTAAAAAGATTATATGTAGAAGAATCATCAAATATAGATAAAGAATTTTACTTATCGTGCCTGGTTGATAGGGCAAGTTCTAAAATTGCATTTATATCAAGTGATCAAGGAGGGATGGACATTGAAGAAGTTGCAAGCAGTTCACCTGAAAAAATTATAACCACAAAAGTTGATATAGGTGAGGAAATTTCTGAGTCGGATTGCGAAAAAATAATTAATATTTTTAATTTAAATGAAAACGCAAAAAAACAAGCAATAACACTAATCAAATCAATATATAAAATGTTTGTGGGTACTGATGCAAACATGGTTGAAGTAAATCCATTAATTTTGACAAAAGAGGAAAAAATTGTTTGTTTAGATGCAAAAGTTAATTTCGACTCTAATGCTTTATTCAGGCATCCAGAAATTGTTGAATTAAGAGATTTAAATGAGGAAGATCCTACAGAGATAGAAGCTAGCAAGCATGATCTTGCATATATCAAGCTAGATGGAAGTATTGGCTGTATGGTAAATGGAGCAGGATTAGCGATGGCAACAATGGATATAATTAAATTGTATGGTAAAGAGCCAGCAAATTTTTTAGATGTAGGCGGTGGCGCATCCAAAGAAAAAGTATCTGCAGCATTAAAGATAATTCTCTCAGATAAAAATGTTAAAGGTATTTTAATTAATATTTTTGGAGGAATAATGAGATGTGATGTCCTTGCTCAAGGAGTAGTTGATGCAGCTAAAGAAATAAATATTAGTGTACCTTTAGTTGTACGATTAGCAGGCACAAATTTCAAAGAAGGAAAAGAAATTCTTGATAATTCCGGATTAAAATTAATTTCTGCAGAAAATTTAGATGATGCTGCTAAGAAAATTGTTGAGGCGATAAAATAAAATGTCAGTTTTGGTAAATAAAAATACTAAGGTAATTTGTCAGGGATTTACAGGCGCGCACGGGACTTTTCATTCAGAACAGGCTATAAAATATGGAACTAATCTTGTTGGTGGAGTTACACCAAAGAAAGGTGGACAAAAACATTTAGACAGACCAGTTTTTAATAGCGTTTTAGAGGCAAAAAATGAAGTAGGAGCAGATGCAACTATGATTTATGTACCTGCTAAATTTGCAGCAGCAGCAATCATTGAAGCTATTGATGCATCAGTTGAACTTATTGTTTGTATAACAGAGGGAATTCCAATTCAGGATATGCTTAAGGTCAGACAAAAATTAAGTGGATCTAGTAGCAGATTAATTGGACCTAATTGTCCAGGAATAATCACACCAGATGAATGTAAAATTGGGATTATGCCGGGAAGTATTCACAAAAAAGGAAGTGTTGGAATTGTATCAAGGTCAGGAACATTAACATATGAAGCAGTAGCCCAAACAACTGAAAATGGACTTGGTCAATCAACTTGTATTGGTATTGGAGGTGATCCTATTAATGGAACAAATTTTATAGATTGTTTAGATTTATTTTTAAATGATTCTGAAACAGAGTCTATTTTAATGATAGGTGAAATTGGAGGAACAGCCGAAGAAGAAGCAGCTGAATTTATAAAAAATCATAAGATCAAAAAACCAATTGTTGGATTTATAGCTGGAATTACTGCTCCTCCAGGAAGGAGAATGGGTCATGCTGGTGCCATTATAGCAGGTGGCAAGGGTGGAGCTGAAGATAAAATAAAAAAAATGGAAGAATGTGGTATTACAGTTGCCAAATCACCATCAATTATCGGAAAAACTTTATTTGATAAACTGTCTAATTGAAAAAAAATATTAGAGGGATATATTAAATAAAAAGATGTCTTCATCAAAAAATCTTGATTTCGAAAAAACTTCATTTTTAAACAAATCTAATAGCGCATTTATTGAAGAAATGTATCTAAAGTTTGTTAATAAAGATGCTGATCTTCCAGAAAGTTGGGTAAATTATTTTGAGGGAATTGGTGAAGAATTAAATGTTATAGCAAAAGAAATTAATGGTCCATCATGGGGACCTACTAAAAAAAAGATTGATATTGATGAATTACAAAAAAAAATAGAAGAACAAGATAAAAATAATTTTGATAATGTCAAATTAGACACTTCAGAAAAATTTAATTTTCAATTACTTGCTGACTCAAATAAAGATTCTATCAGTGCTGTAGCATTAATTAGAGCATATAGACAAAGAGGACATTTATTAGCAGATCTTGATCCTCTAGAAATGAGAGAGTCAGAATATCTAGATGAGCTTCATCCAGATTTTTACGGTTTTAAAAAAGAAAATTACGATAAGAAAATTTTTCTAAACGGGGTAATCAATCGTAAATATGCAAATATAAGAGAAATACTTAAGTTTATGAAGAGGACCTATTGTGGAAAAATAGGTTATGAGTTCATGCATATTTCAAACCCAGATGAAAGAAAGTGGTTTAGAGACAGGATAGAGCAAGATAAAAATGCACTTCAATTTACAAAAAATGGTAAAGAGGCAATTTTAAATAAATTAGTACAGGCAGAAGGATTTGAAAAATTTTTAGCTACAAAATATGTGGGAACAAAAAGATTTGGTTTAGATGGAGGCGAAAGTTTAATACCTGCTCTTGAACAAATAATAAAAATTGGTGGTCAAAATAATATAAAAGAAGTTAAAATAGGTATGTCTCATAGAGGCAGACTTAACGTTTTGGCAAATGTTTTACAAAAATCTTACAAAAAAATTTTTAATGAGTTTGCAGGTGAGTTTAGTACTGATTCTGAAGATAGTGCTGGAGATGTAAAATACCATCTTGGAGCATCATCAGATAGAGAGTTTGATGGAAACTCAGTTCATGTCAGTTTAACAGACAATCCTTCTCATTTAGAAGCTGTTAATCCAGTTGTTTTAGGTCAAACAAGAGCGAAACAATTTTTTCACAAAGACCGTGAAAGAAATAAAGTTATACCAATTCTCATTCATGGTGATGCTGCCTTTGCTGGTCAAGGAGTTGTAGCGGAATGTTTTGCAATGTCTGGACTACCAGGACACAACACTGGAGGAACAATTCATATTATTGTTAATAACCAGATAGGATTTACTACTAGTCCAAGATTTGCCAGGTCTTCACCTTATCCATCTGATGTTGCAAAAATGGTAGAGGCACCAATTCTTCATGTTAATGGTGATGATCCAGAAGCAGTTGTTTATGCAACTAGAATAGCAACAGAATTTCGATTAAAATTTAATAGAGACGTAGTAGTAGATTTAATTTGTTATAGAAGATTTGGACATAATGAGGGGGATGAGCCTTCATTTACTCAACCTTTAATGTATAAAAAAATTAGATCACACCCTAGTGTTTATAAAATTTATGGAAATAAACTTGTAAATGAAAACTCTATAACGCAAGAATTATTAAATCAAAATGTTAAATCATTTAAAGATTTACTTGATGAACAATATAAAAGTGCAAAAAATTATAAACCTAAAATAGAATGGTTTGAGGGATCATGGTCAAGATATAAACCTGAAAAAGGTAAAGATAAAAGGGGTATAACAGGTTTTGACGAAAATAAATTAAAAATAATTTCAGATAAAATAAATGGTATTCCTGAGGAAAAAAATATTCATAAGACTATCTCTAAAATATTTAATGCCAGAAAAAAAAGTGTCGAAAAAGGTAATGGAATCGATTGGTCTTCAGCTGAATCTTTAGCTTTTGGATCTTTGCTAGAAGAGGGATATCCAGTTAGGCTTGTAGGACAAGACTCTGGAAGAGGAACATTCAGTCAACGACATTCTGTTTTAAGAAATCAAATAGACAATTCTAGGTACATTCCTCTTAATAATATTTCTAAAAATCAAAAGCAATTTGAAGTAGTAGATAGTTTTTTATCTGAACTTGCGGTTTTAGGTTTTGAATATGGTTATAGTCTAGTAGAGCCAAACACACTTACTCTTTGGGAGGCTCAATTTGGTGATTTTGCAAATGGAGCTCAAGTTGTAATTGATCAATTTATTGCATCTGGTGAGAGAAAATGGAATAGAGCATCTGGTATAGTAATGTTGTTACCTCACGGATATGAAGGGCAAGGACCAGAACATTCTTCAGCAAGATTAGAAAGATTTTTACAACTATGCTCAAACGATAATATGCAAGTAATGAACTGCACAACTCCAGCAAATTATTTTCATGCTTTAAGAAGACAAATGCATAGGAGTTTCAGAAAGCCACTAATCATAATGACACCAAAATCATTATTAAGAAATAAGTATTGTGTTTCAAATTTAGAAGATTTTAACAAAAAAAATACTTTCCACAGAGTACTGTGGGACCATGCTATAGATCCTAAGTCTAAAGGATTTATTAAAATAAAAGAAAGTTCTAAAATAAGAAAAGTAATTCTTTGTTCTGGAAAGGTATATTTTGATTTGTTGGACGCCAGAGAAAAGCTTAAAAGAGACGATGTAGTGATGTATAGAATTGAACAATTGTATCCATTTCCAGCAAAAGCTTTGGTTAAGGAGTTAAAACCGTACGTTAAAAATGCTGAATTCTTTTGGTGTCAAGAAGAACCAAAAAATATGGGTGCTTGGTTTTCAGTTAGAGATTATATCCAATGGACATTAGACACTTTAAAGGCTAATAATAATAAAATTTCTTATATAGGAAGAAGCCCAGACGCAACTCCTGCAACAGGATATGCCAAAAGGCATAATTCTCAACAACAAGAAATAATTAATAAGGTATTTGATTAATTTTAATGAGTGAAAAAATAGTAGTCCCAGTTCTTGGTGAAAGTATAACAGAAGCGACTGTTGCAAAATGGTTAAAAAACGCAGGTGATACAGTCGAAGCAGATGAGCCAATTGTAGAACTTGAGACAGACAAAGTAAACTTAGAAGTGCCATCTCCAATTTCTGGTGTGTTAACAGAGATAAATTCACAAGATGGATCAGTTGTTGAAGTAGGAGCATTATTAGGTTCTGTATCAGCAGAAGGTGGAGCGGTTAAATCTGCCCCAAAAACGCAAAAAGAAATTAAGCAAGAGGAAATAATCCCTGGGGAGAACAATGTAATAAAATTAGATGCAAATAAAAGAGAACCAAAAGTATTTGAAGAAAAAGAAATAGAAAAAACCAAAGAGAAACCTTTGATTTTAACTGAGGAAGTTAAACCAGATGTTGCTCCAAAAAGAGATGTTAATACAACCTTATCTCCAGCAGTGAGAAAAATAGTAATTGAAAATAATATTGATATTAATTCAATTCAAGGTTCAGGAAAAGATGGGAGAGTTTTAAAAGGAGATTTAATAAGTTTGATGGGTGCAAATCCAAAACCATCTGAAAGAAAAATTCAATATGGTGAAGAAGAACGAATTAAGATGACTAGGTTGAGACAGACTATTGCAAAAAGATTAAAACAAGCCCAAGAGAATGCCGCTCTTTTAACAACATTTAATGAAGTTGATATGAGTAGCGTAATGGAAATGAGGAAAGAAAATCAAGAAGATTTCAAATCTCGTTATGGAATAAAATTAGGATTTATGTCTTTCTTTGTAAAAGCATGTGTAGTTGCTTTAAAAAATTTCCCTGCAGTGAATGCTGAAATAGACGGAGATGAGATTGTCTATAAAAACTATTACAATATTAGCTTTGCTGTCGGAACAGATAAGGGTTTGGTTGTTCCAGTTTTAAGAAATGCAGATGAATTATCCTTTGCTGATATTGAAAAAAATATTAAAGAAATTTCAGAAAAAGCTCGAGATGGAAAGCTAACGATTGAAGATCTTCAGGGAGGAACTTTTACAATAAGTAATGGAGGTGTGTATGGGTCTATGCTTTCAACCCCAATACTAAATTTACCTCAATCTGGAGTGTTGGGCATGCATAATATAGTGGAAAGACCTGTTGTTGTAGATGGTGAAATCAAAATAAGACCAATTATGTATTTAGCATTATCATATGATCACAGAATTATTGATGGAAAAGAATCTGTATCTTTCCTTAAAATGATTAAAGAAAACTTAGAAGACCCTAGAAGGTTGTTTTTAGATATTTAAATGTCAGAAAAATTTCAAGCTGTAGTTATTGGAGGTGGACCGGGTGGTTATGTTTGTGCGATCAGACTTGCTCAATTAGGATTAAAAACCGCATGTATAGAGTCTAGAGGGTCTTTGGGAGGTACTTGTTTAAATGTTGGCTGCATCCCATCAAAAAGCTTACTTAATCTATCTGAAGAATTTCACAAAGTAAAAAGTTTAGCAAACAAAGGTATTGAAGTTGGTGAAGTAAAATTAAATTTAGACAAAATGATGAAAAGCAAAGATAAAGCTGTAACCGTTCTTACAAAAGGTGTCGAGTTTCTTTTGAAAAAAAACAAAGTTACTTACTTTAAAGGACACGGAAGTTTTAAATCTAAAAATGAAATTTTAATAAAGGATGATAGAAATAAAGAAACCGTCATCCAAACAGAAAAAACAGTTATTGCAACAGGATCAGTTCCAGTTTCATTACCAGGTATAGAAATAGATGAGAAAACAATTGTCTCATCAACAGGTGCTTTAAAGTTAGAAAAGGTACCTAAGAAAATGGTTGTAGTAGGAGGAGGCTATATAGGATTGGAAATGGGATCTGTATGGTCAAGACTTGGAGCAGAGGTGCAAGTTGTTGAATTTCTAGATCATATTACACCTGGAATGGATAAAGAAATCTCTTCAGAATTTATGAAAATTTTAAAAAAACAAGGTATGAAATTTAATATGCAAAATAAAGTTGAAACAATTAAAAAAAATGCAGCAGGTGTAGTCGTTTCAACAGTAGATAAAGATGGTAATAAAAATAATTTTGAGTGTGATGTTGTTTTGATTTCTGTTGGCAGAAAACCTAATACAGATGGTTTAAATTTAGAGTCTGTAGGAGTAGATCTTGATGAAAGAAATAGAATTAAAACTGATAAAATTTTTAAGACTAACGTTGAAAATATTTATGCAATAGGCGATGTAATTGTTGGTCCAATGCTTGCACATAAAGCGGAGGACGAAGGTATAGCAGTTGCAGAAAACATAGTTGGTCAATCTGGACATGTAAATTACGATACAATCCCAGGAGTAGTTTATACAACACCAGAAGTAGCATCAATCGGTAAAACTGAGGAACAATTAAAAGAATTAAATAAAAAATATAAAGTAGGGAAATTTTCGTTTATGGCTAATTCAAGAGCTAAGGCAATAGATGATGCAGAAGGTTTTGTTAAAATTTTAGCTGATGAGCAAACAGATAAAGTATTAGGTGCACATATAATTGGACCTCATGCAGGAGAATTAATTGCAGAGATCGGTGTTGCAATGGAATTTGGTGCAAGTGCAGAAGATATTGCCCGAACTTGTCATGCTCATCCAACGTTTTCTGAGGCAGTTAAAGAAGCTGCTTTATCAGTAGATAAAAGAGCAATACACTCTTAATTTTTTTTCATATTATAAAAATATGAAATATCCGATTCTTGTACCAAATATTTTTAATCATCCATTTACTTATGAAAGTAGTTTAAATCTTAAAGTTGGTGACTATGTAATGGTACCTTTTGGAAAATCAAAAATTACCGGTGTTGTTTGGGACGAATTTGAAAAAAATAATAATAAAAATTTTAAGACTAAAAATGTAATCAAGAAATTAGACGTTACTCCGTTAAAAAAAAATACAATAAATTTTTTAAATTGGTTTGCAGAATATAATCTTATCCCAAAGGGTATGGCATTAAAGTTAGTACTCTTAAGTAGTAATGCGGTAGAAAACAAAGAAACTCAACTTTATCAAATATTTGATAGTAAAATTAAACAAAACTTAATCAAGCTATCTAGTGATCAAGATAAATCTCTAAAAAAAATGAATTTTTCAAATAAGAAATTTAGAGTTCATGTTTTGCAAGGCACAACTGGATCAGGAAAAACTTTAGTTTATTTTGAAGCGTTAAAACCACTGATAGAGAAGGGTTTTCAAGCATTAATTTTATTACCAGAAATAGGTCTAACCAGTCAGTTTGAACAAAAATTTTTAGACTATTTTGGTTTCAAACCTGCAGTTTGGCATTCGGGCATTTCAAAAAAAAAGAAAGAATTAATTTGGAGTGGTGTTTCTAACGGTAAAATAAAAATAATTATTGGTGCAAGGTCTTCATTATTTTTACCATTTAAAAAATTAGGAATGATAATTGTTGATGAGGAACATGATCAATCATTTAAACAAGATGAAGGTATAACTTACAATGCTCGTGATATGGCAATTTCTAGAGCATCTTTTGAAAACATTCCAATAAATTTGATTACTGCTGTTCCTTCTATAGAAACTTTTGAAAATATTAAAAAAGGTAAATACGAGGTTTCTAGATTAAATAAAAGATATCAAAATGCAGCATTACCTAATTATGAAATTATTAATTTAAATAATACAAAACTTGAAAAACAATCATGGCTATCAAATAAAATTATTGAAAAAGTTAATTTACATTTGGAAAAGAAAGATCAAGTTCTGTTTTTTTTGAATAGAAGAGGTTTTTCTCCAAATGCTTTATGCAATAAGTGTTTTACAAGTTTTACATGTCCAAATTGTAGTATCAATTTAGTTTATCATAAAAATAAAAATAACTTATTATGCCATTATTGCGGATACAAATCTGATCTTAAAAAAAATTGTACAAAAGAAGGTAATTGCGAATTTATTTTTAGTGGTCCTGGTGTTGAGAGAATTTCAGAAGAGGTAAAAAGAAAATTTCCTGGAAAAAAAATAGAGATTTTTTCAAGTGACACAATGAATAAAAAAGATTCTAAAGAAAAAATAGATAAAATTATTAATAATGAAACACAAATTTTAGTTGGAACCCAATTAATTTCAAAAGGTTTTCATTTTCCAAGCTTAAATTGCATTGTAGTTGTTGATATTGACCTTTCATCTCAAGGACATGATTTAAGAGGTGCAGAAAAAAATTTGCAGCTTTATCATCAGCTTTCAGGACGTGCTGGAAGAACTGGAAAACCAGCAACTGTATATTTTCAAACCTATGAAAATAATACTAAGATGATTTCAGAAATTACAAGTAAAAATCCAGATATTTTTTTAGAAAGAGAACTACAGATAAGAAAAAAAAATAAATTACCTCCATTTCAAAGGTTTATTTCTTTAATCTTAACGGGAGATAACGAAATTAAATTAGAAAAAGAAGCTATCAATTTTAAAAATTTTATTGAAAACAAAATAGAAGGAAAAATATTAGGGCCAGTGAATGCTCCATTATTTAGATTAAAGAGAAAATTTAGAATTAGATTTTTAATTAGAGGCTTAAAATCTATGAAACTACAAAGCTCTCTTGCAAAAATTATTGCAAAATATAAATTTTCTTCTGGAATAAAACTTTCAGTTGATGTTGACCCAATTAACTTCAATTAACCGCAAAAAAGAGGCCTTTTTTACGAATCCGCTACTTGAAGACGTAAGGGTCATATGCTATTCAGGGCGTGATTTTTAAATAATCTTCAACATTATAGAGGTACCAAGTTGAGTAAAGACACCGGATTTTCAATAACTTCAGCTGAAAGGTACTCTCTTGCACTTTTTGAACTTTCAGAGGAAAACAATCTTTTAAGTCAGATCGAAGATCAGTCTTCATCTATTCTAAATTTAATTGATCAAAGTGAAGATTTTTCTAATTTGATTAAAGATCCAACTACAAGCAAAGAAAATTTACTAAAAGTAATCAATACCATCTCTGAAAATAATAAATTTGAGTCTTTATTTAAAAATTTTTTAAGTTTTTTAATTCAAAAAAGACGTTTCTTTTTTATTGAACGTATCCTTAAAAGTTTTATTGAAATTTGTTCAAGAAAAAGAGGTGAACTTAAGGCAGAATTAAAATCAGCAAAACAATTATCTAATGAAGAAATTTCAAAAATTACAGAGGAGTTAACAAAAAATTTTAGCTCAAAAATAAAATTAAACTACAAACATGATGAAAGTTTAATAGGAGGTTTGGTAGTACAAGTAGGAAGTACTATGGTCGATACTTCAATTAAAAATAAATTACAACAAATCGAAAATAGAATGATAGAGGCATAAATGGAAATAAATCCTTCAGAAGTTACGAAAATATTAAAAGAACAAATTAAAAATTTTGGTGATAAAGCAGAAGTTACGGAAGTTGGTCAAGTTTTATCAGTTGGAGATGGTATTGCTAGGATTTATGGTTTGGATAATGTTCAAGCTGGTGAAATGGTAGAGTTTGCAGATGGCTCAAAAGGTATGGCTTTAAACTTAGAAAGTGAAAACGTTGGTGTTGTAATTTTTGGTGATGACAGAAATGTTAAAGAAGGTGATGTAGTAAAAAGAACTGGTAATATTGTTGATACTCCAGTTGGAAAAGAATTATTAGGAAGAGTAGTGGATGGTTTAGGAAATCCTATTGATGGAAAAGGACCATTAGATAAAGGAATTAAAAAAAGCAGGGTTGAAGTAAAAGCTCCTGGTATTATTCCACGACAATCAGTTAGTGAACCAATGCAAACTGGCCTTAAATCTATCGATAGTCTGGTTCCTATTGGAAGAGGTCAAAGGGAATTAATTATTGGTGATAGACAAACTGGTAAAACAGCAGTTGCAGTAGATGCAATTATTAATCAAAAAAAAATCAATGAGTCTGGTGATGAAAAACAAAAACTTTATTGTATTTACGTTGCAGTTGGACAAAAAAGATCAACAGTTAGACAAATTCAAAAAACATTAGAAGAAGCTGGAGCTATGGAGTACACAACAATTGTTGCTGCTACTGCATCTGATTCTGCTCCTTTACAATTTTTAGCACCATATACTGGTTGTACTATGGGTGAGTATTTTAGAGATAATGGAATGCACGCATTAATAATTTATGATGATTTGTCTAAACAAGCAGTTGCTTACAGACAAATGTCTTTGCTATTAAGAAGACCCCCAGGACGTGAGGCTTATCCTGGAGATGTATTTTATCTTCATAGTAGATTACTTGAAAGAGCAGCAAAATTAAGTGACGAACATGGTGGTGGATCACTTACTGCACTGCCAATTATTGAAACACAAGGTGGAGACGTATCCGCATTCATTCCAACTAACGTTATTTCAATTACAGACGGACAAATTTTCCTTGAAACAGAACTATTTAACCAAGGTATAAGACCTGCAATTAACGTAGGTTTATCAGTATCTAGGGTTGGTTCATCAGCTCAAACAAAAGCGATGAAAAAAGTTTCAGGTTCGATGAAATTAGAGTTAGCACAATACAGAGAAATGGCGGCTTTTGCGCAATTTGGATCTGATCTAGATGCATCTACTCAGCAACTCTTGAATAGAGGCTCTAAGCTAACCGAACTTTTAAAACAAAAACAATATTCACCTATGACTGTTGCAGAACAAGTTATTTCAGTATTTTGTGGAGTAAAAGGATATCTGGACGATATTGATCTAAAAGATGTTGCTGAATTTGAGAGTAAGATTATTGAAAAATGTAAATCAGAAAAGCCTGAAATTATAGAGTCAATTTTAACTTCAGGAAAACTTGAGGAAGATAAAGAAAAATTACTTGTTGAGGTAATCACTCAATTAAAAGGAAATTTTAAATCTTAATAATTTATGGCAAGTTTAGACGACCTAAAAAAAAGAATAGCTAGCGTAAAATCTACACAGAAAATTACTAAGGCTATGAAAATGGTTGCAGCAGCTAAGTTAAGAAGAGCCCAAGAAAGTGCTGAGAAGGGAAGGCCTTATTCTGAAAAAATGAATAATGTTATTTTAAATTTATCAAATGGTATATCTGATAAAGAAAATGCACCAAAATTATTATCAGGTACTGGTCAGGAAAAAACTCATCTTTGTGTAGTGATGACTTCTGACAGAGGTTTATGTGGTGGATTTAATTCTAATATTATTAAAAAGGCTAAAAGTTATTTTGCAAAAATTTTAGATGAAGGTAAAGAACTTAAAATTATTACAGTAGGCTCAAAGGGAAATGATCAATTAAAAAGAGTTTATGGTGACAAAATAATTGAAAATATTTCTTTCAAAGAGTCTAAAAATGCAAATTATTTCGATGCTGATAAAGTTGGAAAAATGGTAATTGAAAAATTCGAAGTAGGTGAATTTGACGTTTGTACAATTTTTTATAACCAATTTAAAAATGTAATTACTCAAATTCCTCAAGCACAGCAAATTATCCCTTTAAATAGTGAAGGAGAAGAAACTAGTTCAGAAGAAAGTTACGAATTTGAACCAGATGAAGATGAAATTTTAAGTAATTTATTGCCAAAGAATATTTCTACGCAAATATTTAAAGCAATGTTAGAGAATTCAGCTAGCGAGCAAGGGTCTAGAATGAGTGCAATGGACAATGCAACCCGAAACGCAGGTGAAATGGTTGACAAACTTACTATCGAATATAATAGAAGTCGTCAGGCAGCAATTACAAAAGAACTAATAGAAATCATATCAGGAGCAGAAAGTTTATAATTATGAGCAAAGGAATAATCACACAAGTTATTGGAGCGGTAGTAGACGTAAAATTTGATGGTGAGCTACCAGAAATTTTAACAGCATTGGAATGTAAAAATGGTGATAACAGATTAGTTTTAGAGGTAGCACAACACTTAGGTGAAACTACTGTTAGAACAATTGCTATGGATGCTACTGAAGGACTAAAAAGAGGTGATGAAGTTACCAACACAAATGCTCCTATTCAAGTTCCGGTTGGGCCTGAAACTCTTGGAAGAATTATTAATGTAATTGGTGAACCAATTGACGAAAGAGGCGAAGTTAAAACTAAAGAAAGCTGGCCAATTCATAGAGCTGCACCTGAATTTAATGACCAATCAACAGAAACTGAAATACTTGTAACAGGTATTAAAGTCATTGATTTGCTTGCACCGTATGCAAAAGGTGGAAAAATTGGATTATTTGGTGGAGCAGGAGTAGGAAAAACAGTTTTAATTATGGAATTAATTAATAACGTTGCAAAAGCTCATGGTGGTTTTTCAGTTTTTGCAGGAGTTGGAGAGAGAACTAGGGAAGGAAATGATCTTTATCATGAGATGATTGAGTCTGGAGTAATTAAAAAAGAAGGAACTGGTTCAAAAGCTGCTCTAGTTTATGGACAGATGAATGAGCCTCCTGGAGCAAGAGCAAGAGTTGCACTTACAGGATTAACTGTAGCTGAATACTTTAGAGATCAGGAGGGTCAGGACGTACTTTTCTTCGTAGATAATATTTTTAGATTTACTCAGGCAGGATCAGAGGTTTCAGCTTTATTAGGAAGAATTCCATCTGCTGTTGGATACCAACCAACACTAGCTACTGATATGGGTAACCTACAAGAAAGAATTACAACTACAAACAAAGGATCAATTACATCTGTACAAGCAATTTATGTACCTGCTGATGATTTAACAGACCCTGCTCCAGCGACATCGTTTGCTCACTTAGATGCAACGACTGTACTTTCAAGACAAATCGCGGAAATTGGTATTTATCCCGCAGTAGATCCACTTGATTCTACATCAAGAATTTTAGATCCGAGAATTGTTGGAGATGAGCATTATAGAGTAGCAAGAGATGTTCAAAGAATACTGCAATCATATAAATCACTACAAGATATTATAGCTATTCTTGGTATGGATGAATTATCTGAAGAAGACAAATTAGTTGTAGCAAGAGCTAGAAAAATCCAGAGATTTTTATCTCAACCATTCTTTGTTGCAGAAGTGTTTACTGGTTCTCCAGGAAAACTTGTTGATCTTGACTCAACCATCAAAGGTTTTGATGCAATCTGTAAAGGTGAGTATGATCACTTACCTGAAGCTGCTTTTTATATGGTTGGAACAATTGAAGAAGCTATAGAAAAAGCTAAGAAAATGGAACAAGAAGCTGCTGCTTAATGAGTGAAGAGTTTAAAGTTGAAATAGTAAATCCTGAAAAATCTTTTTTAATAAAAGATGATGTTTCAGAAGTCGTGGTCCCTGCTTTTGAAGGAGAGATGGGAATATTGAAGGACCATATTTCTATTATTTCCTTTTTGAAACCTGGGATAATTAAGATTTTATCAAAATCAGGTGATGAAAATTACTATGTTGAAGATGGAATTGTTGAATTTAAAAATAACAATTTATCTATTTTAACTAGTACAATTTTTAATCTTGCTGATATGGATAAATCAAAACAACAAGATTTACTTAAACAGGCAGAAGAAGAGGCTAATAAAACTGATATTAACGATCAATCTAAATATTTAGCTGATCAAAAAGTTGAAGTTTTAAAAACTCTAAATTAATTTTTTTACTTTTTCTTTAAGTTCTTTGTAAACATGATGTTTAAAATCAACCACAACATCAGTAATTAAATCTAGGTCAATCCACTTCCAATCCAAAAACTCTGGATTAGATGTATTAATATTTATTTCATTATCATTTCCAATAAATCGCATTAAAAACCATTTTTGCTTTTGACCTTTGTACTTACCTTTCCAAATAATACCTAGTAATCTATCAGGTAAATCATAGGTTAATGTGCCATCTAATTCTTTTATAAGTTCTACGCTTTTGATACTTGTTTCTTCCTCTAGTTCTCTAAATGCAGCTTTTAAATAATCCTCCCCCTCATCAACACCACCCTGAGGCATTTGCCAAAAATTTTTTGGATTATCTATTCTTTTTGCAACGAATACTTTATTTTGTTTATTCAATAACACTATTCCGACCCCACTTCTCAGTGGCAAATCTTTAAAATTTTTATTCATATTATCCGTTAAGTAACTTAATAGCGTAGTTTAATTGATTATCAGTATCAGTTTTTATTCTAAAATCATCACCTTCTTCATTCACTTCTATGTCTGGTCTAACACCTACTTCAGAAATAGATTTTCCAGAAGGAAGATAATATTTTGCAACAGTTAATCTGATAGCCCCACGATTTTTTAGAGGAATAATTGATTGGACCGAACCTTTACCAAAGCTATTTTCACCAATGATAATTGCTCTTTTGTGATCTTTTAAAGCTCCAGCAACAATTTCAGAAGCAGATGCTGAACCATAATTAATTAAAACCAATAATGTTTTTCCGTTAGTAATATCTCCTTTTTTTGCAAACCATTTTCTATTTTCAGATTTTTTTCTGCTTTTTGTTGAAACTATTTCTCCATTTTCCAGAAAAAAATCTGTGATTTTTATTGCTTGAGATAAAAGACCCCCAGGATTATTTCTTAAATCTAAAATAAATGAATTTAAGTTTTTATTTTTTTTAAGTTTTTTAATTTGTTTTTCTATTTGATCACTACTGTTATCATTAAATGAAGTAAGCCTGAGGTATCCTATACTCTCATCTATAATTTCAGATTTTACAGATTGAACCTGAATAACTTCTCTTATTATATTAAATGTTAATGCCTTTTTTTCACCTCTTCGTCTTACTGTTAACTCTATTCCAGAACCTACAGGTCCTCTCATTAAATCAACGGCTTCACTTAATGATTTTCCTTGAACTTGAACATCATTTATTTTTACTATGTAATCACCAGCTTTTAATCCAGCTCTAGATGCAGGTGTATCATCTATTGGTGAAATTACTTTTACCACACCAGCCTCCATGCTAACCTCAATTCCTAATCCACCAAACTCACCGCTGGTCTCTGTTTGCATTTCATCAAAAATTTTAGGGGACATGTAGGATGAATAGGGATCTAAAGATTGTAAAAGTCCATTGATAGCAGAGTCCATACTTTCAGATTGATTGAACTCATCAACATATTCTTTATTAATTTTTTCTAGAACCTCACCGAAAAGATCAATTTTTTTATAAATATCAATTTCAGCTGAAATAACTGCTTTATTTAAATAAAAAACAGACAAAAAAATTAATAATAAAAATTTAATTTTTTTCATATCATCACTTTTTCTTTTGGAATTAGCTCTGACCAAATTTTCTCTAATTCATAAAACTTTCTTTTTTCGGGGTGAAAAATATGAACAATCAAATCAATCCCATCAACAAGTTTCCATTCTCCACTTTCTTTGCCTTCAATTTTTGAGTCTTTTACACCGTTATTTTTTAGTTTTTCTAAAACTTGTTCTGATAAAGATTGGATATGCCTAGATGAAGTTCCACTTGCTATGATCATGTAATCAGCCATAGAACTTTTGTCTTTAAGATCAATAGTTACAATGTCTTGAGCTTTATTGAGATCTAGTGTGTTGATTACAATTTCTTTTAAGTCTGAAATTTTGTCCATTAATTGATTTTAGATTATCAAATTTTTCTTAATTGAGAAGATGAAATGTTGACTTTATTAAACTCAATAAACTCTAGTTTGGCCTTACTAAGTTGCTTAAATGTCTTTGATTTTAAAGAATTTTTTTTATACCCATGTCGGTCGAAAACTAGAATATTACATTTTTGTGAAATTAATTTGGATTTATGCCATTTATGAAAATAAATGAGGTTGTCGGCACCCATTAAAAAATAAATTTCAATGCTTTTATCTTTTTTTAAATGATTGATTAAATTTATAGTTTTATTTGATTTAATAATTTTTTCATAAAATTTAACCTTAATAAATGAATTTGTACCAATTATTTTTTTACAATATTTAATTCTGTCAGCAACAGATGTCTTGCTCTCTATTTTAAATGGGTTTTTTTTTGTAATTGCCCAAATAACTTTTTTGAGTTTGAATCTTTTTTTTGCTTCCTTAGAAATTGCCAAATGTCCTTTGTGAGCAGGATCAAACGATCCACCCAATACACCAATTTTTATTTTTTTGTTATTCAATTTAATTTCTAATTTTACCATTACTAGTGATTTCATATTTATATGAAATCAATTGATTTAAACCTACAGGACCTCTTGGTGGTATTTTATTAGTAGATATCCCAACTTCTCCACCAAATCCAAATTCACCACCATCAGCAAATTGAGTTGAGGTATTATGCATTGCAATTGAGCTTTTAACATTTTTTAAGAAATATTTTGCTGTCTTTTTATTTTTTGTAATGATGGAGTCAGTGTGCATAGTTCCGTATTTATTAATATGCTTAATTGCCTCTTCAGAATTTTTAACAACTTTAACAGATACAATTGATGCTAAATATTCAGTTGACCAATCTTTTTCTTTTGCAGGATATACTTGACCTTTGTAATAATTCTTCAAAATCTTATCGCCGATTATTTTACAACCACTATTTTCAAGTGCCTGCAAAATAGGATTACTAAATTTTTTGACTATATTTTTATGAATAAGAACAGTTTCAGTAGCACCACAAATACTTGTATTTCTTAATTTGGCGTTAAAGACAACTTCTTTCGCCATTTTTAATTCTGCATCTTTATCTATATAAGTATGACAAAGCCCCTCTAGGTGCCCAATTATAGGCACTTTGGATAACTCTAAAACTTTTTT